>CAQUWW010000005.1:0-18145 GCA_948896875.1 uncultured Acetatifactor sp.
ACAGCTGATGCAGTATATCTGTCTGAACATCTGCACCATGCTGGAAATGTCCGGGGAGAAAAACCAACAGATTCGGCAGGAGATTCTGGAAACTGCTTATCATTATACCACCGCAAACTTTGAATATGGGGATGTGGTATCTCTGATGCAGAAAGGGCCAAACACACGCGGTAAAAGTCGAAATACATTCCGGACTGTTGATGGACAGGAGCATGACATATATGAGCTGATCGTGAAATCTATTGCAGAAAATCCACCCATTATGAAGCTGGAATTTGAGGATGTAAAGGAACGAATCTACCGTCTGCTTGCTGATGACTGCAAAAAGCCTTCTCCGCAGATGCTCCGGGAAAGTCTGGCAAAGCTGAAAGAGCTTCTGTATGGACGGGAAGATATTTTTAAGGTACTTGACTGGAAGGAAGGGAGTCTCTATATTTTAGATCCTCTGTTCTTGTTTTATCTGCGATGGGGAGGCGCTTACTGATATCAATGTTTGGTGGTACAACTATAACAAATATGCAGGATGCCGTTACGCGGCTGAAGAATGTAAAAGACAGTCAGGAATTTTCCCTGTTGCTGACCGGGGTGAGAAATTTTCTTAAAACACTGGACGCTAGTCCGCAATGTCTGATGGAATTGGAGCAGCGGGCATATTATCTTGTAAATGAATATTCAGACAAAGAAACCAGGGACAATCTGGATGCCGCAAGGAAACGGGTTATCGAATATCTGGAAGAGATTATGACCGGTTCTCCCGCAGATGACCAACTGCTCACCGTACTTGAGAATTATTATCTTTTTCTGGAAAGTCTTCTGGAACGGCCGCCTCACAGATGTGGCGGTATCCGGAAAGAACAGTTGTCAAGTCTGAAAATTCAGAATGAATATGATGTTCAGCATTTGCTCTATGCCTATCTGAAACCGCTCTATCCACTGGCAAGGGCTGAAGTCAGTGAAGATACCGGCTATGGTACGGTGCGTACCGATATTTTCCTGGACTCCGAACATGTCATCGAAGTAAAATGCACCAGAAACAGTATGAAACTCAAAAAGCTGACAGAAGAAATTGAAGCAGATATGGTGCATTACAGTGCGGAGCATATTTATTTCTTTATTTATGATAAGGAAAAAATAATTGAGAATCCTTTACTGTTCCGGAATACCTATGAGAACAAAGTAACAGGGAAGCAAATACATATCGTTATTCATCAGCCTAAAATACTGTAAGAAATATAGTGATTTACATTCAAATATGGAAGGTATGGAGATGAACTTTCAGGATGAAATGAAACAGATCTTTTTGCGTGTGGCAGCAGGGGAAATGGAACCGGAAGAGTGGGAAGCATGGTGGAACAGCAATAGGCTTAAGCTGGAAGAGGTCCTCAACCGGGGAGACAGAGGGCGAATGATGCCTGCTTTATGGGACGCCAACTATTATTGGATGGCAAAAACACAAAGCGGCGTAGCCTACTATTTTCATGCCCAGGGACGTCCGGTCAAAGTTTCCGGTTATTATGAAGAAAAAAGGCAGGAAGAGGAAGCCCGTGAGAGACAGAAAGCCATGGAAAGCTATTATAAGGATATCGCGTCTGCCAGACAGCAGTGGGAGACATATCTGCAGAATCATCCCATAAACACAGTCGCTTTTGACTGGAAAAGCCTGCTGGGGACACCGACCGGGCAGGTACCGGCAAAGGAGTTCCCTTACAAAAAAGCAAGGACAACAGAGCAGTGGAAAGAGTGCGGTGAAGAACTGAAGCTCCGTCTGAAAGAAAACCTGCAGGCAAAGATCGCCCCCGTGGCAAAGGCATATGGTATGAAAAAGGCAGGCCCCAAGACCTTTGTGCGGGAGAAGAACGGACTGGTATCCCGCATCCAGTTCATCGGCTATTTCAGGGGCGGCGGATACGAGGCAATGAGCTGTTATCTTTGCCCCATATATGCCATACAGCACGGTACTTTAGATTTGCCGGGCCACGTCTGCCAGGGGGAGAATTCCCAAAGGATGCAGAAAGACTGGGGAGTGATTCAGTATGGTTCGGAAGCTGTGGACGCCGCCATGGTGGAGCGCATCAACAGAAAATTTGATGATATCCTGATATTCCTGGCGGACGGCGTACTGCCAGAGTGGCAAAAGATAGACAGCCTGGAGACCTATTTTGCGAAGGAACGCCGGGATTATCTGAAGGCCACCGAAAAAGGCCCCAAAGCGCCAGAGACCGGCAGAGCAATGTGGGACCTGGATTTGGGGGAAAAGGAAGATCCATGGCGGGCGGATGCCTATCTGTTTGGCGTGTGGGATCTGCTGAACGGAAGGGAAAGGGAAGGGTATGCCCGCCTTGAGGAATGCGTGAGATACAATTCCAATTATATGGAAGACTACATGAAAGAGTTCCCGGGAGCCTACAATGACCCAAGAGACGCCATGGCGGTGATGTACCATAATGCGCAGCTGTTTCTCAGGACAAAGGAGATTTTGGATGCAGAGAACCGCAGGAATCAGATTCAGGAGACTTATGAGGAAGTATGCCGTTTCATGCGATATTATCATGGCCTGGCTAAAAAGACGGAGAGGGATTGAGTAGAGGAAACGATTCCCTGCCGGATTGGGGTATGTGAACAATCCCAGAGTTTCACCGGCGGACAGGAGGCGAAAGATGGGAAAGACAGGAAAGCCTGCATGGGCAAAGCGTATCTTAAAATTATTGGAGCAGGCAAAGACAAAAGACCCGGACTTCGCACGGTTTGGCGCCTATAGCCATAAGTATAAGGTGTCTGCGCCTGCCAGTGAGGAGACGATACAAGAATTTGAGGAGCAGGAAGGAATTCAGTTGCCGGAAGAATACAGGAATTTCCTTATGTTTGTGGGAAACGGCGGCGCAGGTCCCTATTACGGGCTTTACGGGGTGGAGACGGAGAAAAAAGAACTTCACGATTCCCATGGCACCCGTCTGTACCGTGTTCGGGAAGAACCAGTGATCTATCCGAACATGAGCGTGGAGGAGTGGGACAGGGTGGCAGATCAGGAGAACATGCCGGGTGACGGCAGGCAAAAAGGGGAAGAGGTGTATCCGTATGTGGGAGTCCTTCCCATCGGAAGCCAGGGCTGCACCCTTATGACAGGGATTATGCTTGAGGGACCGTACCGGGGACAGGTGGTTTATTATGACGAGGATTTCTGCGGCCCGCCGTTTTTTGTGCGGGAAAAGGGATTCCTGGCATGGTATGAGAGGTGGCTGAGAGAGGTAATCGCCGGCTACAGTGACGAAGAAGTCGGATTTGGGCTGAACCTGGACGGAAATCCCGAACAGCTGATGGCGCTGTACGAGCAGACAGAAAAGCCGGAAGAGAAAATCGAGATTATTGACAGCTATTATAAATTTGAAACCTTACCGGGGAAACAGAAGACGTATTTCAAGAAAGCATGCGTCCGGGAATCCAACATGGAAGTGCGAATGAAGCTGATCAAGATGTTGGCCCGCTTCCATGTGCCGGGAATGGCGAAAGAGCTTGAAAAGCTGTGGGAATATGGAGCCTATGCAGAAGCGGTCTCTATCATTACCTATGAAGGCACCTGGGAGGTAAAGGAAGCATGGTATGAAAGGGTATTCGAGATACTGCCCAGGCTTCAAAGAGAAGGCTTTCGGGATGCCTGCCATACCATCAGTGCCGTGAAGAATTATCCCAATGTTCATGCAGGAAGGCTGAGAGAAGCTCTGGCCCGGAACGACCTGGACAGGAATGACAGAATTGCGCTTTTCCACTGCATCCGGGAATTGAATGGGAAAGAAGAGGTATTGGAGTATTTCCTGGATTACCTGGCTAAAGTAGAGGATCCCACTCTGCTGATCTATGCCGTCTGGTGTACGGAGGGCGTGAAGGATCGACAGCTGCAGGAACTCTATGTGCGACTTATGGAAAAGTACAGAACCCATGAAAACACGAAATTCGACTATAAAGGCAGTCAGATGGTCTTAAAAGGCGGTGCCTGTATGGGAGCCAGCAGGCCGGAGGGACAGCTTACAAGCAACCTGATGCGACAGTTTGATTACTTTGGTCTGGATTACCGGGGAGGCTTTCGGCTTCTGATGGATGAGAGCAGATGGAGGGAATGGAAACGGCAGAATGGGTTTGGGGAATGATAAGGAGTTCAGATACTGGAGAAATGAATTTGAAGAGCTGTTAAGTGAGTAAAAAATTACCCCGGAGGGAAATCAAAATGGACATAGCAAAACTGTGTGGAGAGATAAATCTGCAGACCGAAATCAAAAACAGAGTAATTCCGTTTGCGGAAAGCTTTGACTTTACAACAGTAGACAAACCGCTGAAGGATTTTTCTGCCTATGAAAAAATGGGAGAAGCCAGGACAGCGTTAAAAGAGATTCTCGGCGAAGACCAGGACAATATAAAAATGCTGACCTGTATGCTGAAGGCATCGGTAACTGCCTATGGGACTTATAAGGCGAAGGGAATCAGCGATGAAATTTATTATGCCACGATGAAATGCTATTCCCGCTTTATTGAGGAGACGTACAAAAGGACAGGCAGGTATTACTTTGACAGAGACTGGTGGACTACTCGCCAGGCGGGCTGTCATTTATTCAGAATTGATGCATTAGAATATGAAATAGTACGGGATGAAAAGGAAATAACCATCGAGATTCATATTCCTTCGGGTGCTGATTTTTCATCATTTGCTGTGGACCGGTCCCTGGAAATTGCGAAAAAGTTTTTCAGTACATATTATCCGGAAACTGAGGGTGCAGAATATTGCTGTGAATCCTGGCTTCTGGACCATCAGCTGCAGGGAATGCTGGGGGAAGACTCCCATATCGTCGACTTTCAAAAGCGCTTTGAAATATTCGATGTGGGCAAGAGCAGAACAGACTTTATAGAGTGGGTCTTTGGCAGGAATTCCGCAGATACGGATTATGCGGAGTTCCCTGAAAATACATCCCTGCAGAGGAAGCTGAAAAAGCATATTCTCGCAGGTGGAGTCATCAGAAATGCACATGGAAAAATTTACTGTTGGAATTGAATTATAAAACAGGGAATGAACACGGCTGCCACAATTATCAAATATATGCTATAGGCGGCAGTCGGCGGGGAGACCTCCCCATGCCGACTTGCCGTGAAAAATGCGGAAGTCAGCATGCCAGAAAATCAAGAATCATCAAATTCAGTTCCTTTGCCTGTTCTCCGACAAAATGCGGGCGGTGTCCTCCGCCTTTTACCTCATATACCCTTGCAGATGGAACTTTTTCCTTAAGCTCCGCACAGGTACCAAAAGGGTCGTTTTCACCATTTATAAAAAACGCCGGACATTTTATGGCCGCCCATTCCTCATCAGTCAGGCTTGGATGCATTTTCCAATCTGCGACCGTCATCCTCAGGTAAGTCTGCCAGTCACCCCTGTGAGCTTCCTTGTGTCTTACTTTCATGTCCTCAATAAATTTGGTATCGTTCTTTTCCAAAAGACTTTCCGGCAGAAAACTGTCTGCGCTTTCCGCCCTTGGATAAGCTCCCCCGCCGACCGTGACAAGGCTTTTCACCTTCTCAGGATACTTTGCAGCCATATAGCAGCCCACATATGCGCCACAGCTGTAGCCAAACAAATGCGCAACCGGAATCTCCAAAGCGTCCATAAAATCCGCCATGTCATCTGCGATCATGCGGCTGTTCCATTCCAGGCTGTCACACATGGTTCTGCCGTGGCCTCTGAAATCAGGGAAAAGGCAGCGGTAACTTCCTGAAAACGGCTGAATCTGGGCAGCGAAAGCCAGCAGCCCCCTGCTGAAATGGCTGTGGAGGAACAGCAACGCTTCCCCCCTGCCGAATTCCTCATAAAACATGTTAAGATTATTCACTTCAATATAAGGCATCCTTTTTCCTCCATCATACAATTCTCACAATATTTTCTGTCAATCTGACCGCAAGGAACGAAGTGCTGTAAGCTCCCTGCTTTCATCATTTATAATTATCTTCTATACTGCATCTCTTGTGTGAAAGTCTCTCTTATTTCATTTCCCTCTCATAAATCCCCCGCACCATATCTTCAATATCAGGCGCCTTGATGACAAAGTCATTAATTCTGTAATACTCACTGACCATCCCAACCAACTGTGCCGTTGTGATTTCAGAAGGCGGATAACTGACGGTCAGGCGGTGGTCCTTATCCTCTATGACCTTCAGATGCCGGTGGGGCAGTTCTGCCGCCATATCCGTATTCTTCTCGGCATAGGTAAATTCGGCCACGGAAGTGGTGGTATATTTCTGCTTGAAGTGTTCAATTGCTCCGTCGAAAAGAATACTGCCTTTGGATAAGATAATGATCCTTTTGCATACGCTGTCCAGGTCCTTCATATCATGGGAAGTCAAGATGGTAGTCATCCCTGACTGGCGGTTCCGCTCCCGGATGAATTCCCGTATCTGCTGCTTGGCCAGTACGTCAAGCCCGATGGTGGGCTCGTCCAGATACAGAATGGACGGATCATGCAACAGAGCCAGAGCCACTTCCGCCTTCATCCGCTGGCCAAGGCTCAGCTGTCTGACAGGCGTATGGCAGAAATTCTGCATGTGCAGCATCTCCACAAACATATCCACATTTTTCTGAAACTGACCGGAGTCAATCCGGTATATTTCCTTATTCAGCTCAAAACTGTCTATCATGGACAAGTCCCAATTCAGCCTGGAACGCTGGCCGAAGACAGCCCCTATATTGCGGGCATTCTTCTCCCTTTTCAGATAGGGACAGATACCGGAGACAGTAATTTCCCCGGAAGTGGGAAATAATATGCCGGACACCATCTTCAGCGTCGTGGACTTTCCGGCGCCGTTTTCTCCGATAAATCCCACCAGTTCTCCTTCTTCAATGGAAAAAGAAATGTTCTTTACGGCCTGTACGGTTTTGGTCTCCGGGCAGAAAATATTTTTCAGCACATTTTTTGCCCCCGGCCGCTGCACAATGACTTTATAATTTTTTGAAACATGATCTACCTGAATCAATGGCATAATAAAACCTCCATCCTCTCATGAACCGCTGCTTTTGTACTGCCTGGCACTTCTGTTGAAAAACAGGCAGGAAATCATAAAAAACGATATGGAAACCACAGGGCACCATGCGGCCATGCTCTTCCAATATCCTGTATCGCTTTTGCCTAACAATGCCTGCAGCGGATAGAAATTAATGAACCCATAAGGGACCAGCACTGTGGCAATGAGCTGAAATGCCTTCGGAAAGATGGACAAAGGGTAATAGGACACTTCCCTGAAAAAGAACATGATGTTGAACATTGCGGTTATTTTGGTCACAAGGAAAGCAGAGCCGCTTACAATCAGGAAAAGACCCCCATATATCAGGCTTCCGAACAGGATAATCCACAGAATTCTGACAAGCAGCCAGAATGTGACCGGAATTTCCAGCGCATGGAAGCAGATGCCCATTACAATAGCGGAGAGCGTCAAATGGGCGATATAGTTACAGATAAAGCTGCTGCTGAGCAGATAGGGCAATACCTTTACGGGCTTCACCAGGACGTCGTCAAAAGCGCCTTTCCAGATCTGCCCCGGCAGGTTGTTCATAATATTGAAGAAAAAAGTGCCCGCAACTCCATAGGCAAACAGGCTGAAGGAATAGAGCAGCATTACCTCGTAGGCATTCCAGCCGTTCATATTGTCGAAGGCGGAAATCATGACCCACATGAGCAAAAACGCCACCGAATAATCCAAAGCCTGGGATATGCAGTTAATCAGAAACGAAAAGCGGTACGACAGCATGGCCTTGACTGCTTTTCTGGTAAACACAGAAGTCAGCCGCAGATACCAGATCACTTCTCTCAAAGCGCTCATCCTCCCTGTATCATAATTTTGGTCCTGCCCCTGTGCCAGACCAGAGTCACCGCACAGAATAAAGCAGTAATCCAGAAAAGCTGCATGGCAAGGACAAATAAGGTTTCCTCATGGCTCTTTGTGTTCAGCAAAATAGCGATGGGTTCAAAGACAATATACCGGAAGGGCAGGAAATCAGATATTGCTTTCAAACCCTGGGGGAAGAACCAGAGAGGAACCAGAGCCCCGGAAAATAAATTCAATAAAACGCTGTTGATATTTTTCAGGAAAAAAGAATTCCGAAGCCATATCACACTGGAGCCAAACAGAAAATTATACAAAAAGTTAATCAGAATCCCCATTATGACGGAAAAAAGATAGAGTATGAAATTGGAAAATCTGATGTCCGGATGAAAACCAAAAAACAGCATGGCCGCCAATACGGAGGGCACAATTCCATAGACTGTGAGAAAAATATTTTTCGTCACCGAGCTGATAAACATGTATTTTTTCAGCCCTATGGGCAACAGCAGGTTGGACGATATGGAGCCGTCCAGTACGCTGCTGTTCAGATCATTCATAACCGAGGTATTTGTGATGCCCTGGGTAAAGCTGGAAAGAATGCTGTAAACAATCATGTCGTTCAGAACGATACCGTTTATGGCCCCTCCGCCGGTGCCGTAAAGTCCTTTCCAGAGAGATACCTTCAATACAATACTGAAAAAGGAATACAGCGTGTTGACAATATAGTCAAAGCGAAATACGGATTTTTCCTTAAATGATACTGATAGTATTTTCTTAAAAAGTCCCATGTCAGTCCTCTGTCTCCGCCGAATCTGTATCCAGAATGAAATTCTCCGAATTCAGGTTACAATACCGCCGGCCCTTTTGTGCCGTGAATTTCAGGACACAATAGTCAGGATCAGTCACGCCCTGTTTATAATACATAGTATCCCCATCATGCCAAAGCGCCTTCTTCAATTCTATATCCTGCGAAACCTCCATCAACCCCACCAGCATAATTCCCTCATAGTGAAACCCCTTGTGGTAGAAATAAAGGCATGCCTTTGGGTTTTTCATATATTGCTGGGAACGCATGGCGGAAGTGTTGCAGGAAAAGTAGAAACAATTTCCCTCGATTTTCTGTGGTGCAAATACTGCCTTGATATTCGGAAATCCATTTTCATCCACGGATCCGATAAATGCGGTTTTCTGTTTCAGGGCGAATTCCTTAATGTATTCCTGTGTAATCATAGTGTGGCCTCCTATTCCAGTTCCGCCGCCTTCCAAACGATGCCCCACCAAGGGAAGAATTCCCGGCCGCGTTAGCGTCCGTTAATTCTTCCGGGCATCGTTCGGAAGGACGGCTGTTTGAGTCGCTGTGCGACGGCACTAAATATGGTTGTCTTCAAACTGCGTCAGGGTATCCAGAATACGGGCCAGATATCCTTCAAATTCTTCCCGCTCCCTATCCGAAAATCCCTGATAGAAAAGATGGTTCATCTGCTGCGATACCTGCTCGTATTTTTCCTGCAAAGCCTTCGCATATTCTGTGAGGGATATGATGGTCTGACGGCGGTTGGCAGGATTAATATTTCTAGCCAGAATACCCTTCTGTACCATTCCGTCCACGATAATGGAAACCGTGTTTTTGGCAAGAGAAGTCTTCTGACTGATTTCACTGACAGTCAGATTATCCTCCTTCCACAGGACAAATAAAATCCGTCCCTGCCCGCTACTGATCTCGATTCTATTTTCTGCTAACAGTTTCTCGAAAATCCTGGCTTGCAGGTGCTTTATCCGGGTAATATAAAAACCGCCTCTTGTCTCCAAACGAATCCCTCGCTTCCGAACCTTTTTACAAAAACTATCTGCGCGTAAGTTCCTGTTAGAACGTTTCTATATAGAACAGTTAAAGAGTATCATACTCCTCTGACAAAGTCAATTGTTTTTTTATGCCATCGGAATTTTCCGATTTGGAAAATATTATTTTATAAATTGGAAAATTCCGCTCTGGTCATGGAATACAAATCAATATATATTGTATTTGTTCGAACAGTATGCCGCTCTTATATGAGGAAGCGTCCCAACTGCCCGGTGCGCATTCCTTGCGCTTAGGAATGTTTCTGCAAATGCGCTGTAAGAAATTTCTGCAAAGCATCCAGCTCCATTGTTATAGCTTTAGGATACGCCTTTTCAAGAATGGCGCCCTCCTGGATCAGCCTGCGCGTCCGTGCTTTCTGTTCTTTGACACGGTTCCTTGCCTCTGCCTCCTCTACACGGTGTTTTGCCTGCAAAATCCTCTTTTCGTTCTCGCGTATAGTGTTTGGGTTCATAAAATCCTCACTTTCTGCCGTTTTCGGCTTGGTTTGGTGCTCCTTTTTATAAATTGGGGTATTGTTTCCAGATAAAATTAATCTAATGAATTGGAAAGGATATTGCATTGAGCGAGAATTGAGTGTGGATTGACTGAAAATTATCGCTGAATTTGGGAGATAGCTGGAATGTGTAGAAAATAGTAACTTTTTAGCAAATTGTTGTTGAGCGCAGATAGGTCAGATGATATAATTTTTTTGAGGTCGCAAATTGCGACCTCAAATCTGGGAAACCAATTAAGTAATCCAAGTTGAGATATAAGCAGCCATGTATTGAACCAGAAATCACAAATTGTGATCTCAAGTTTGGAAAGGAGATATTTTGACAGAAAATAATAACTTACCGGTTATGGTCGAAGCAGGCACTGAACAGATACAGAACCTGATTTATGTAATCAGAGGAAAACAAGTTATGATAGACAGTGATTTGGCAATGCTGTATCGTGTAGAAACGAAAAGACTAAATGAATCTGTAAAGAGAAATATAGATAGATTTCCATCACATTTTCGCTTTCAATTATCTGAGGAAGAAGCATCTTCTTTGAGGTCGCAAATTGCGACCTCAAAATTGACAGAGGAAAATGGAAAGGGTGGGAGAAGGTATTTACCCTATGCTTATACAGAACAGGGGATTGCCATGCTATCAGCTGTATTGAAGAGCAGTGTTGCAATACAAGTAAGTATTCGGATTATGGATACTTTTGTGGAAATGAGAAAATATATGGCAAATACCTCTTTAATTTATGACAGGGTAAATGCTCTTGAAGTGCGCCAAATTTCTTATCAGGAACAAACAGACAGAAAGTTGGAACAGATATTTGATTATATAGCTGATCATAAGGAAAATAATCAAAAGGTTTTCTTTGACGGTCAAATTTTTGATGCTTTTGTACTTATTACAGACCTGATCCGGCATGCCGGCAAAACTATTGTACTGATTGACGGATATGTGGATATTGTGACACTGAATATCCTGGCAAAGAAAAAGGATGGAGTGGATGTGACATTTTACACGCTTCCAAGCGCCAAGCTGACAGCACAGGATATTGCAAATTTTAATACACAGTATCCGAATTTGACAGTAAAGCATACAACGGCATTTCACGACAGATTTATGATAATTGACGGAACCACTGCCTATCATATCGGAGCCTCTATCAAGGATGCAGGCAAGAAATGTTTTGGGATAAACAAGATAGAGGATATTGGCGTAATCAATGACCTGCTCCAGAGGGCGGTATTGACAAGTTAAGCTACAATCTAAGAAATCTGTTAATAAAAATGGGGTGTCAGGACAATCAGAAATTATGATAACAGGAAACGCAAAAGTGCATAACGTGCAGACATAAAAAATTTGACGTATGTTCCGGAATGTGGTAGTGTTATGAATAGATATGCAGCGGTTTTAAGAGAACGGACTGCAGCAGAATAAGTTTAAATGTGCAGGCAGTCGTCATCGGAAGAAACATTGCATGGCAGGTTTTGAGGGGGCAGTGACTGCGGCGAAGAGAAGGAGGACATTATGGAGACAGAAAACATGACCAACATTACGGAGGAGGCTCCTGTAGAAGAAGCGCCGGCAGCAGTGGAGACATCAGAAGCCACAGAACCGGCAAATGCGCCGGAAGTACCTGCTGTGGAGGAAGCTCCGGAAGTAGTGGAAACCATGGAAGATTACAGTAAGGAGCTGGAGGCATCTTTCCGTAAGATAAGCGAAGGAGACATCCTCTCCGGCACTGTGATTCATGTAAATGAAGAAGAAGTTACCCTTGATCTGGATTATTTTGCACCCGGTGTCATCAAGGCCGCAGATCTGAGTAAGGACCCTTCTTTCTCGATTCTGGCGGATGTACATGTGGGAGATAAAATGCAGGGAACCGTGATAAAGAGAGACGACGGTGCGGGCAATATCTTGTTATCCTGTGTGGAGGCTTCCGAAGTAATCGGCTGGGATAAGGTGAAGACATACCTGGAGGAGAAGACAGTTCTTTCTGTTAAAGTCAGTGAGACCGTGAATAAAGGCGTGATTGCTTTTGTGGAAGGAATTCGCGGATTTATTCCCGCATCTCAGATTTCTCTGGAGTATGTGGAAGACCTGAGTACTTTTGTGGGCAAGACCATGGATGTGCGTGTGATTACGGTAGATAAGGACAAGAAGAAGCTGGTGCTCTCTGCGAAGGATATTCTGAAAGAGAGAGAAGCGGACAGAATGAACCAGAAGATCGCCATGATGGCTCCCGGCACCGTGCTGGAAGGAAAGGTGGAGAGCCTGATGCCTTACGGTGCGTTTGTAGACCTGGGCGGCGGTCTGAGCGGTCTGGTGCACATCTCTCAGATCAGCCAGAAGCGGATTAAGAACCCTTCGGAAGTGCTGAATGTAGGTGATACTGTAAAGGTGAAGGTGCTGAATACCAATAACAACAAGATCAGCCTGAGTATGAAGGCAGTGGCGGAGAACGCGGAGCCGGATCCGGTGGAAGAGAAGCTGGCCGCGGAGTATAGTTCCGGAAAGTCCGTTGGAACGTCTCTGGGCGATCTGTTAAAGGGATTAAAACTGTAAGAAAAGTATAGTGCAGATGTATTTCAGGGCTGTGGCGCCAGTGGTGAGAATCGCAGGTGCCGCGGCCCTGTTTTATGCACAGGCCCGCATATGGAAGTTTGCCGCTGAGGCGGCATGCGGGCCGCGCGGCGAGTAGTGGAGAGGGACATTCCCCTACTCGATTGCGCAGGACAATGCGTCATGCAGATGTGAAGTATACATTTGACAAATAGTGTGCTGAACATCATGATAAGATTTTGGATGATATAATCGCGTGGTAATGACAGTGGGACTTTATTGTAGAATGGGAGAAGATACATGGAAATTTACTATGTGGAAGACGACAGGGATATAGCAGAAGGGGTAAAGTCCTATCTGGAGGCTCGGGATTTTCGCGTGACTATATTGGAGTCCGTAACCGATGCGAAACAGGCCCTGCTGAAAAGGCAGCCCGCCATGATTATTATCGACTGGAATCTGCCGGATGGAAGCGGAGATACCCTTTGCGGCTGGATTCGCAGACGCTTTGGGGAGAACCTTCCCGTGCTGTTTCTGACCGTAAAGGGGGAGACGGCGGATATTGTGAAAGGCTTTCAGAACGGAGCAGACGATTATGTAATCAAACCTTTCGACCTGGAAGTATTGTATTCCCGGATTCAGGCCATACTTCGCAGAACAGGGAGTGGCGAAAGCCGGGAACTGTATTGTGACAAGATTCGGCTGGACGCAGAGAAAATGGCAGTTTACCGGGAGGATGAAGAGGTATCCTTAAGCCAGCCGGAATACCAGCTGCTTATGTTTCTGATGGAGCATAAAGGAAAAACGGTAACCCGGGAGAAGCTTTTGGCTAAGGTGTGGGATGTGAATGGAAATTATGTGAATGACAATACCCTGACCGTAACCATGAAGCGCCTGCGTGAGAAGCTGGGAAATCCGGCCTGTATCCGGACAGTCAGAAGCTTTGGATATCGTATGGAGGATACTTTATGACAGGGATGGTAACGGGGCTGATGATTGAGGGAGCCCTTTTCCTGACAGTTTATTTTGTGGCTAAAAGGAGAAGGCGTAAGCGGCTTGAAGAGCTGACAGTTTATCTTGAGAGTGTCAATTTGAGCGGAGAAGGAACCATCCTGCAAAGAAAAGAGGACGAATTTTCCCTGCTGGAAGACGAGATTTACAAGACGGTGACTACTTTGTACCGCACCAGAGAGACCGCACTTGCGGCAAAGAAAAACTATGCGGAGAACCTGGAGAACATTGCGCATCAGCTGAAAACCCCGATTACGGCGGCCTCTGTGTCCTTACAGCTTTTACAGGAGCAGGCGGAGAGGTCGCACTGCGAGAATATCCGGCGACAGCTGGAACGGCTGAATACATTGGAGGAAGCTTTGCTACAGCTCTCCCGCATTGATTCCGGCACATTGAAATTGCAGCGCGTTCAGGTAGATGTTTTCACAGTTCTGACACTGGCGTCAGATATGCTCTGCGAACTGGCGGCACAGAAACGGATAACCGTGGCTGTCCCGGAGGGAGAGTGTGCCATGATCCGGGGCGACATGGACTGGACGCTGGAAGCGTTCTGTAATCTGATGAAAAACTGTATGGAGCATACCCCGGAAGGTGGAACGGTTTCCTGTGAGTATTCCCAGAACCCATTATATACGGAAGTACGGATATGGGACAACGGAGAAGGGTTTGCGGAGGAAGATCTGCCTTATCTTTTCCAGCGTTTTTACCGGGGGAAAAATGCGTCGGGAACCGGAATTGGCATTGGTCTGGCGTTGAGTAAGGCCATTGTGGAACTGCAGAACGGGACCATAACCGCCCGGAATCTGCACGGCGGCGGGGCCTGTTTTGAGATTCGATTCTACAGTCACTGAGCAGTCACTTTTCTCTGTTATACTTGAAATGAGCAGTAAAGAAAACAGCGGATACAGCTGTATGACAGAGAAGACATGCAGCCTGTGTTTTCCTGAATGAAAATGTTCCCATTCTTGTTATGTCGTCCGTGGCGGCACAAACAATAGGTGAGAGTCAGGAAGCAACAGGCCAGGAAAGGCAAGGTGATGTAGTTGGAAATTTTAAAATGCGAAAAAGTAACAAAGGTATACGGTGCCAAACCCAATCAGGTGGTGGCGCTGGACGGGATTGATTTGTCTGTGGAGAAAGGGGAATTTGTGGCCATTGTAGGGGCGTCCGGCTCCGGGAAATCCACGCTCCTGCATATTCTGGGCAGTGTGGACAGGCCCACGTCGGGAAAGGTGTTCGTGGAGGGAACGGACATCTCCACCATGAACCGGACACAGTCCGCCATTTTCCGGCGGAGGAAGGTGGGGCTGATTTACCAGTTTTATAACCTGATTCCCACACTTACGGTGCGGAAAAATATTCTGATGCCATTGTTGCTGGACAAAAGGAAGGTGAATCAGACTTATTTTGAGCAGGTGGTAAATACTCTGGGAATCGGAGACAGGCTGGAGGCTCTGCCCAGTCAGCTGTCCGGCGGTCAGCAGCAGCGGGCCGCCATTGCGAGGTCTCTGATTTATCGCCCGGCCCTGCTGTTGGCGGACGAGCCCACGGGCAATCTGGACCAGAAGAATACCCGGGAAATTATCGATATGCTGAAACTGTCCAACCGAAATTTACAGCAGACCATTCTTCTGATTACTCATGACGCCCACGTGGCGCTGGAGGCGGACCGGGTGGTAACCGTGGAGGACGGACATATTGTGGGTGATGAGAGAAGAGATACAGCAGTATGGAGTACGGCCGCCAGTGGCGGAGTAGAAGCATCCGGCGCCGGAAATGAGACGAAAGCACACAGTGTCGAAAAGGAAATGAGGTGAGGCATATGTGGAAGGATTATTCGTCAGGGTATATCAAAAATAATCGTGCCTCCGGTGTCTCAGTCATGGCGGCTTCCTTTATAGCGGCGCTGTTCCTGTCCTGGCTCTGCGGCCTGTTCTATCACTTCTGGCTGGACAACATCGAGGCTGCAAAGCAGGAATTCGGAGGAGGCTGGCAGGGGCGTATTGTGGGAGATTTCAGCGCAGAAGATCTGCTGACAGTGAATCAATTTCCCAATGTGGAAAGTGCGGCTATCAATGAAGAGCTAACAGGAGAACAGGGGACGGTACTGGACATCTATTTTCAGAATAAAAGAACGGTATACAGGGATATGCTGGCACTGCTGGACAGACTGGGATTGGAAGAGAGTGCGGCGGACTATAATTACCAGCTGCTGTCGCTGTATTTTATCCGCATTCCCGGGGATACGAAGCCGCGGATGATTATGCCGCTCTATCTGGCCATTGTGGCGGTAGTCTGTTTTTCTCTGATATTGATTATCCACAATTCCTTCGCTGTGTCCATGGGGGACAGAATTCACCAGTTCGGGATTTTTTCCAGTATCGGAGCAACGCCGGGACAGATCAGAATCTGCCTGGTACAGGAGGCCCTTGTGCTGTCCCTGGCGCCGATTCTGGGCGGAATACTTTTGGGAACGGCGGCCTGTTATGGGACCTTGCGGGCCATGAGCTTGATAACAGAGCAGCTGGTGGGCGGAAGAGAAATTGCTTTTCAGCTGAATCTGGCGGTTCTTGCCTTTCTATTTCTGCTGTCACTTTTTACGGTACTTCTCTCGGCATGGCTGCCGGCCAGGAAGCTGAGCAGGCTGACGCCTCTGGAGGCCATCCGGGGAACGGGAGAGTTCCAGCTGAAAGCAGGAAAAGGACTTCTGTCCCGGAAACATTCCAGAGTGCTTTCCCTGTTGTTCGGGATGGAAGGAGAGTTGGCGGGAAACGCGTTGCGGGCGCAGAAGAAAGCTCTGCGCACAACCAGTCTGTCTCTGACCCTTGCTTTTCTGGGGTTCCTGATCATGGAGAATAGCTTTACGCTGATGGGAATCAGTACGGAACAGACTTACTTTGCAAGATATCAGAATGTCTGGGACATTATGGTGACAGTAAAAGATACGGGAATAGAAGCATTTGGAGAAACGGAGGCGCTGAAAGCGCTGCCCGGGGCGGAGGATACGGTGGTTTATCAGAAAGCGCAGGCTGTATGCAGATTGCCGGAAGGGGAGATCAGCCAGGAACTGTCAGCGTTAGGAGGACCCCAGTCTTTTATGGGAGGTTCTGTGAGGGCAGAGGAAGGATTTCTGTTGATTCCGGCGCCTTTGATCATCCTGGATGACCAAAGCTTCGAGGGATACTGTGAACAGATCGGCGTGCCTGCCCGGCTGGATGGGTGCATCCTGCTGAATCAGTTCTGGGACAGTAAAAACAGTAATTTCCGGGCCAGGGAATATGTTCCCTATGTGAGAGAAGGAATAGAGACAGTAATGCTGCAGAACGCCGGACAGATAACAGGGGTTGAGGATAGAGAAAACGGAATTTCCACGGCAGAGCTTTCGGTTATAGCCTGCACCATGCAGGAGCCTGTGTTGCGGGAGGAGTATGCAACAGTGGATAATTCTGAGTTGGTGCAGTTTATCTCTCTGTCTGCCTGGAAGGAGATTGCAGGACACATCGGTGGAACGCAGCGGGATACCTTTGTCCGGGTATTGGCCGAGGAGCGGACAGAGCTTGCTTCTCTGGACAGGCTGGAAGCGGAAATCGGAGGGATTCTCAGCGGAAAGTATGAGACAGAGAGTGAGAACCGCATCCGGGAGAAACTTGATAACGATAAAATGATAGATGGCTATATGCTGATATTGGGTGCATTCTGTGTGTTGATTGCCATTATTGGAATTGCCAATGTGTTTGCCAATACTCTGGGATTTTTGCGCAGAAGAAAGCGGGAATTCGCCCGGTATCTGTCCGTGGGACTGACACCGGAGGGAATCCGGAAAATGTTCCGCATCGAAGCTTTGGTTCTGGCAGGCCGTCCCATGCTGTTTTCACTGGTTCTGACAGTGCTGTTTACAGGTGCCATGGTGACGGCAAGTCATCTGGAAATCGGTATCTTTCTGGCGGAGGCGCCGGTGCTGCCCTGTGCTCTGTTTCTTCTGGCAGCTTTCGGCTGTGTGGCGCTGGCCTATGGGATCGGTGGCCGCAGGGTGCTGAAGCTCAGTCTGGTGGAAGCCCTGCGGGATGACACAATTTTGTAAACAATGATGCATTTGCCAGGTTGGATACGACAAGCACATTTGCAGGCAATCCTTCGCGGGGAAAATCGAGCCTTATGGGAGTAGCAAGATGCTGTAAGGTTTAGCAGTTGGTACTATATGCAAACTACCTGCGGACATAATACTGGGCCTGAGCCTGCCAGAGCTCATGATATTTGCCGCTTTCCTGAGCAATCAATGTGTCATGGCTACCGGTCTGTATGATTTCCCCGCCGTCGAATACGGCTATCTTGTCGCAGAAGCGGCAGGAGGCCAGACGGTGGCTGATGTAGATGG
>CAQUWW010000005.1:18155-63749 GCA_948896875.1 uncultured Acetatifactor sp.
GTTGAACTTGCTGTAGACCTCGTATTCCGAGACAGGGTCCAGCGCGGAGGTGGGTTCATCCAGAATCAGGAAGGGTGCGTCCTTGTAAAGGGCTCTGGCCAGAGCGATCTTCTGGCCTTCCCCGCCGGATATCTCCACGCCGCTTCCGTCGAAGCTCTTATAAAGGTAGCTGTCCACGCCGTCCGGCATGGAAGCGAGGCGCTCTCCGAAGCCGGCCTGACAAAGACAACGGGCCGCCTTTTCAGCATCATACTGCGGCCCCGCGGCCACATTCTCTCCCAGGCGGAAGCCAAAGAGGCGGAAGTCCTGGAAGACGATGGAGAAAATGGACATATATTCGTCATAATCGTATTTTTTGATATTGACGCCGTTCAGCAGGATTTCTCCCTCCGTGGGGTCATACAGGCGGCACATCAGCTTGATGAAGGTGGTTTTGCCGCTGCCGTTCACCCCTACTACCGCCAGCTTTTCTCCGATTCTGAATTTCAGATTTACATGACGGAGGGCATAGGTTTCGGTATTTGGATATCGGAAAGACACGTCACGGAATTCTACAAAGTATTCGTTGTCGTCCCTTTTTTCTACAGTCAGAGAACCCTGATACATAGGATTCGGTATGTCAAAATAGGAAAAATAGCGTTTCAGATGTTCGTGGTTCAGAAGGGCTTTTTGAACCACGGATATCAATCCGGAATTGGCAGTCAGCAGCAACAGGATACAGGACACGTATTGGGCGATGGAACCGACAGTGATGCCGCCTGAAAGCGCGGCTCGAATCAGCATGAGATAGACGCCGAACCGCATGATATGATTCAAAATTACAGCTGCCGCTTTTAGTGCCGCTATTTTTGTCTGTTGCTTCATCATGCCGTTACTGTATTCATTCATTGTCTTTACATCGAAGTCCAGCAGGCTGTCAGCCATGTCATATAGGCGGATATCTTTGCCACTGCTGTAATGTTCCATATAGCGGTAGTATTTTCCGCCGAATATATTCGCTTTTACACCCGCTTCAAAAAACTGGTTGGAGATTTTCTCACTTCTTTGATTGGAGAAGATATCCCAGGCCACAGTGAGAAGGATACCGCCCACAAGGGCCAGCTTCAGAGACAGGGAAATCTCTTTTAAAAGGAAAAGTGGCAGTGTCATTGAGCAGGACAATACAATCCTGGTAAGATAGTAAATTCCATCTTCTGTACAGGAAATGATTCGATAGAGATTGTAACCCGTCTGGGTCTCCATGGCAATTCTCTCACGCAGAAGTGTTACTTTTGGGTCTTCTATGGAGGAATAGGCCATCTGCATGGCTTTCTCGGAGAACATCCATTCTTCATTTCGATACAGTTCATTGGACAGGATGCTCCGTCTGGAAGACAGATAAGCGCCGGCAAGGCTTAAAACGAAGACAAGGCCCACTGTGAGCAGGACGTAAAGCGCCAGGCGCTCCACAGGCTGTCCTCCGTACAGGGCGTCAATCAGCCGGGCCGAGAAGTAAATGGGCACATAGGGCAGCAGGCTTTTCAGTACTGCGCTCAGGATAAGGCAGGTTGCATAACCTCTGCTCAGCGTAAAAAGGTATCTTACAGCTCTTTTGGATAGTTGTATATGTTCTGAGAATTTCATGTAGGTTCTCCTCGTTTTATTTCCTTCCTTACTTAAAATTACTGTATGGCCTCATTTTCAGAAGGGGTATAGTCCTCCTGGTACCAGCAGCTCTGCATTTCATATAATTGGGCATATTCCCCTCCCAGGGCCAACAGCCCGTCGTGGGTTCCGTCTTCGGCAATCCGGCCTTCTTTCAGGTAGAGGATCCTGTCGCAGAACTGGGTGGAGGCCAGTCTGTGGGAGATGAAGAGGGAAGTTTTAGACCGGGTCATATCCTGATACTGCAGGTAAATCCGGTTCTCGGAGAGGGGATCCAGAGCGGCGGTGGGTTCATCCAGCACCAGAATGGGGGCATCCTTGTAAAGCGCCCGGGCAAGCATAAGCTTCTGGACTTCGCCGCCGGACAGCTCGATGCCGTCGGTATAGATTTGTTTGTCCAGTTTGGAATGAATCCCCTTCGGCAGAGAATCCAGCTTGTCACCCAGTCCGGCCAGCCGCATGCACTGCTCTGCCCGGCGGAAATCCATATCCTTGTCAATCTGCCCGGAGACCGTCTCCGCAAGAGAGAAGAACCCGATCTGCACATCCTGGAAGACAGGGGAGAACAGGCGGTAATAATCCCTGCGATGGAATTTCCGGAAGGAGACGCCGTTGATTCTGATATCTCCTCTGGTCGGGAGATACAGTCCGCACAGGAGCTTTACCAGTGTAGTTTTCCCGGCGCCGTTCAGTCCTACCAGGGCGATTTTTTCTCCGGGCTTTACGGTAAAGCTGATATCCTGCAAAGTATCCTCTTCGGCGCCTTCATAGCGGAAGGATACATGATCAAAGGTGATTTCCGGAGCCGTTTTTACATGTTTTGTCACATCTGCCTCTCCGGTCCCGTCCTGCTCGGGCAGATTAAGGTATTTATGGTAATCGCAGACTGCCAGACTGGTAGAGCGGATACCGTTCCACTCGTTCATGATGTTGCCGATGAAGGAGGCGAACATGGAGATAGCGGAAAAATACAGAAGAAATTTATCCACTGTGATATCTCCGGCCAGCGTCATCCGAATCAGCAGTGCATAGGCGGCGCCGTCCCGGAGTAGAATGACAAAGAGGTCGGCGATGCGGGAGAGAAAGCTTCTCCGAATCAGCTTTTTGTCCCAGCCGGAGCGGCTTTGGGACAGGTCGTCATAAACCTGGCGGAACCATCCGGCCATGCCGTAGATGCGGATATCTTTTGCCGCGGCAAAATTGGCCGTCTCGCCCTGGACATACCAGAGTCTGTTGTCTATATCAGTCCATTGTTCTCTGTGGGCATATTCCCAGTTGCGGTAGGCCCTGGCGCAAAGCCAATTCACCACGGGAGCAATGGTGAGAATGGGCACAAGGTAAGGAGAGACGAAAGCAATCACCGAGCCGAAGAGCAGGTAGCTGAGCACATTCTCTATCAGCTTCAGACTGCGTTTGGGCATATCGGATACTGGCTGAACCATGTCCCACATCTGGGTCGCCCGGGCGGCACGCTCGCTGAGATCCCGGATTTCCTTTTGCTCATAAGTCTGATAAAAGCAGTTCAGCGATTTCCTGTCCACATCGATCTGCCTTTTAAAGCGGTATTCTGATAGATAGGCCTGGGATACTTCTTCTAAAAAGGTGTGCAGGGAACCCGCAATCAGCATCACCAGAATGACGGTACCTACCTGGATGACGGCATGCATCAGGGATGCACGGCCTGTGACTTCCGCCACCACAAGAGAAGGCAGATAGATTTCCGCGTAAGAGAGACAGATATTCAGGGGAATTTCCAGCACCATCAGCAGGAAGAAAAGCGGCGAGTCCTTTAAAATGCTGTGAAAGCTCCAGAGAGCGTTGCTCAGGGCGGAGCGGTAGGGCTTACTTTTTTTCGTTTTTTGCACGGTTTCGGTCATGGTTTTGTACTCCTTTAAAATCTTATCCCTATTTTACCGCAGATAGCCGAAGAAAAACAATCTGTGCACGAATTGTTTCTGGTGGGGCATGAATTGCGGAAGTTATAATCTTGATGCACATTTTGGAGCTTAGAAAAAAGAGGGGCAAAGGGTTGTGAATTCTGGGACAGATGCTATTGTTTCTGATATTCTTTCGGTAGCATCCGCAGGTAAATGCAAAGAAGTAAAAAGAATCACCCTTTCAAGCTGAAGGCTATGAATGCCGCAAACAGTGAGAAAGGGTGATTCTTTTTCTGTTATATAATTTTATTTTTTGCTTTCTTGAATTTTTTTCAAATTATCTATAATATAGTTGATCTTGAACTGCTGGAAATTATCGTCAATGATTTTTGCGATCAATTTGCATAATTTAGTAGAAAAACGCATATGATATTTCACGTATTCTTCAATGGTGGAACGGCAGAAATTCCGTTCTGCCATATAAGAGCAGAAGCTGTCCAGCATGTTTAAAAAATCAGTGAAAGCATCCTGGCTGGAAAAGCCGTATTTCTCAAAATCATCAATAATATTAATATCAAACCTCAGGATCACATTGTCAAAAATAGAATGTATTGCTTCGGAAGCCTTATTCTCATCCTGTGCGTCCAGAACACGAAGGGGTGCTGCCGCGTAATAAGCGCGGAGAGACTTCTTAATGTAATTCTGTAGATTATCATATAGAAGATCATTATTGATTTTGGCTTCCAGCTTTTTCCAGTTATCCAACTTGTTGGATATGGTATCCTCTTTACATGCGGATAAAAAATTTTCTATGTATTCTCCGGCTTCCTCTGGAACCTCCTCGTCATCCTTCAAATAGCTGTCTAAAAACTGCTTCCATTCCTCATTGTATCTGGAGGACAGCTCATTTAAAGCTTCTATGCTTGATTTCATTCTATTCTTATTCCTTTCTGTTGAAATAGCGATCCTTTTCTATGCGATATGTAGCGGAACGCGAGTAAATTTTTTATGAGGGCTTGTCTGATGGGCTAGGCTTTGGACAGGTATTTCCTTTTTGGGCAGCTCGGCCGTTCTGCCTCCATACTTGTTCTCACTGAATTGCAGTATATTTCCCAGTATATCCGGTGCATAAAAACGGGTGTCAGGGGTTATTGATATATTTTTGGGTCTGGACACATAATCTGCAGGCTTTTTGTGAGGAGTCTGGTGGCGGGGCATGCTTGGCATGCATTTTTCTATGTATTGTCTTGCCGCAGGAGTCAATGAGTATGCTTTAAATTTGCTGAATAACTCTACATGGATCAGCTTTACGGATGTAGCATTCATCTGCTTTATGATGGCGGTCAGATTGTTGGGCGTAGTCATCAGCTCAGCAGCCAGATCTTTGTGTAGCAGTGTCCCCCGCTTCTCCAATATTCGCAATATTACATCGCGGTATTTAGTCGTTACCTTTTGGATTTCTTCCTGAGCATAAAGGCTAGCTGTATACAGCCGCAGGATGTCCAACAGAGCAGAATTGTATCCTGCTTGCATGAGCATGTCCTTATCATGCTTTGACAACTGAAGTTCTTCCAGATATCCCTGGATAGAATAACTCATAGGCTTTGTTTCTTGCAGCAAGTGATTCAGCTCCGCAAAATTTGATTCCGCCAGGGCTGTTGTCAGCGCCTTAGTCAGTCGTTGAGTTGTCTTCCGAATTTTTTCCGGCTCGTCCGTTAAAAAGTTTGACGTGTACTTTTCCTGGTAAGTATCCATGGCAATTCCTCCGTATTCCGTTGTCTATGCACATAGACAGTGTGTTTTTTCAAGAAAGAATGTCAGATTGCTATATGAGATTCTGATATCGAAATAACACATTGTCTTGGAGCACTTATTCAAACATTCCCTTTCTGTTTCGCACAAAGATGGATTTTGTGCTGAATAGGGTAACTGTATCATTCCTAAGGGTTCCGGCACATCTTGTTTTTTCCTTGAAACCGTTTTGGCGGAACAGGTGTTGATATAAATTTGCAACAACTTTGACGCCTTGCCTTTTTCCATTGTATCCTTAAATGCCTGGACTCCCGGTGAGAATGATGGGCAGATCAAGGTATTGACCATAGCACTATCTAACATTGTCTGATAATAATCAGGATCAAGAAACTCTGCACATATGGGGAAGCTCACCATTCCCAGTTCCTAAGTGATCAGAATAGGAATATAATTATCATATCGCAGACATTCTCTTCGCTCGATCCCATTTTCGTCGGAAAGGATAAAAGGAGCCGCCTTGTCATGATGCAGACATGTCACACCGCCGGGCCCCAAGACAATGAGACGGTTGATATTATCCCTGCATATCGTGGGCAATACGACGATAGTGCAGTAATCCGGATGAATTCTCATACGCTTCCTGATTTCATCCACCATTTTTTCTGTGCCCAGGCATTCTGTAAAGATGATCATGCTGTACCGCTTCAGAAACAAATGGTCAAATATATCCAAAATTCTTTTCGTTACAGTTTCTTCGTTCTTTAACCCTTGTACTGTGACCGCATGGCCTTTCCTGGTGTCCTCATTCCTGGTTTCCAGCTTCGCAAAGTTCATGGCAGGAGACAATGCTATGGAAAGTTCCCAGCCGGATTTTGTTTCTCTGAGTAGTCCTTTATCATTCCAGTAAGTTACCTTGAACTGGAATGGAGAAATGTCACTTTTGCGAACTATGAGATAGTTTTTCAGATAACTGTTTAAAATTCTTCGTCTGCTGCGCTCAGATTTATCCAATCTCCATTGCGGCGTTGTGCGAGGATATATTTCAATTCCCGTTTCTGCATAGTTTTGATTCATGGGGGAGACAGAATGAAACATAGTTTCCCCCAGCCAGCCGTCATATGGTGGGATCACTTGTTCTACTGCCACAGCCAAATGGAAGATTTCATCACAGGCATCCTTGGGCAAGTTCTGTATCAATTCCCTAATATAGATAAGTTCATCGCTATTAAATATATATTCGTGTGCAATAGAATTAAGAACCATTTTAATAAGCGGCTCATATTTTTCATTGATTTCTTTGAAATGGTGTTCGTCCATTCCAGTCCGTTGAATTGCACACTTCCGTTCCATATTCTTATCCATCAGCGCGCATAATTTGGCCAGAAGGTCATAAACAGTTTCTATTATCAAAGGAATCCCCCCTTCCTGTATATCCAATATAGCATGTAACAGGGAAAAAATCAATATATTGTTCATATATTGTTCAACTTACTTATGCTTCTAAACAATGAGTTATTCTCTTATTGAAAACTTTCAACTCTCGAGATATAATAAAGTTTATATTTATATGTTAAAATAAAAATGTGAGACGGATATCTTATTTGGAAATATGATGATAAAAAGGGAAAGTGATACAGAGCTGCTTAAGAAGTATCTATAATTAAGTAGCTTTAACAGATTGGAGTAATTCGTGATTCATTAAGACATAGACTGATCTTCGAAGAACAGAAATCCGAAGGAGCATGACAGCATGACAAAATATGAAAAAGCGATTGCCCTGTGGCAGCAGAAGCAGATTACCACAGACGCGGAACTGGCGGAAGCCTTAAACGGACATAGTATCGCCTATGCATATCATTCCGGGAAACTGGAAAATGCAAACATTACCTATCATGATACCCGGGAAATTTTCGAGCATGATGGGGTTACTTCTTATACAGGAGATTTGCGGACTCTGTTTGAGATTCGGAATGCGAGAGATGCCAATGAGCTTTGGCTGACTGCATTCGGAGAGAAGCGAGACCTTGATGAAGGATTGATAAAAGAATTCCAGAAATGTCTGACACAAAATACCTATGACACGCGCAGATGGCAGCTGGGGGAGCGTCCGGGAGAGTACAAGCACCATGATTATGTGACCGGAAGAGAAGAAATAGGAGCGGCTCCGGAGGACGTATCGGAGGAAATGAAAGAATTGCTTTCCGAGCTGACGGATGTAAAAGAGGCAGATGAATTGACTGCGGCGGCATGTTTCCATGCAAAGTTTGAGAATATTCACCCTTTTGCCGACGGAAATGGCAGAGCCGGCAGGCTGGCCATGAACTATTTCCTGATTCTGCATAACCATCCGCCTGTTATCATTCATGAGGAAGATCGTCTGGCGTATTATACCGCATTGGAAGCATGGGATTCCATGCAGGATCTCAATCCACTTCGGGATTTCCTGAAAGTACAGGCGGAAAAGACTTGGGAAAAGCAGATTGCCCGTTTTGAGAAGCACAATTAAGGCATTATTTTACAGCCGGCACCAGGAATTCTGAGGTAAAGGCGCCGTCTTCGCTGTTGTACTTGCACCAGCCCCCGTGTTCTTCCAGAATGGCCTCCGCCCGGCGCAGTCCGAAACCGTGGAAGCCTTTTTTGCGGGAGGAGAACAGACTGCCGGCTTTACGGATTTTGGCACCGGAAGAATTCAGCATGGAAAAGTAGAGCATCTTCCCCTTCATGCCCATGAAGATGCGGATAAAGCGCTCTCCCCTGACTTCCATACAGGCTTCGATGGCATTGTCCAGGAGATTGCCGGTAATGATACTGAGCTCCAGGTCGGAGAGAAGGAGCCTGTCGGGGACGTTTGCCTTTACTGTGACAGAAATCTGCGCGGCTTTTGCCTGTGCGATTTTTGCGGACAGGATAGCATCCAGGGAGATATTCCCTGTTTTCAGCAAAGTATCCACATTCAGCAGCTGATTGTCCAGCTCGTCCAGATAGGCGAGAGCCCGGTCAGTTTCCCCGGCTTCCAGCTGTCCTTTCAGGGTCTGCAGATGATGATGGAAATCGTGCTTGTATCCCCGCATTTCTCTGTAGATACTCTGCACCTCGCCCAGATGCTGTCTGGACTGTTCTGTTTGATATTCTATTAGCTTCAGATAGGTTTTCTTTCTCATAGGAAGACACCGTTTACAAAGGGCTATACAGGCAACAGTTTGACAGGCTTTCACCTGTTGTTATCATTGTACTTTATACTCGTGAATGCATTTAACTGCCGCTTACCACATCAGCATTATAGAAGCGTTCACTCGTTATACATTTAGATTGGCAATTGTTTTCGTTCGTAAGTACAAATTATACCTTAACTGCAGAGGTTTGACAAGAATATGTGTTTTTGAGAAAATTGCGGCGCAGGTGATTGCTGCAATAACGGCGTAGAAACAGGTTACGGGCCCCTAAGTGATGGGGCATTGTAGAAAAACTTATTCCTGCTCAATTCCGGCTGATAAAAGCCCGGTTGATTTCGTCGTACTTTCCCCTGGCCAGAGGAAGCATAATATTTTCTTCCGCCAAACTACCTTCCAGGGTAACGGAAGCACGGGAAATTCTGGTGACATATTTCAGAGAGACCAGATAGGAACGGTGAATGCGGAAAAAGTCCTGACTGAGCCGGGCGGCAAAGGAGGATATATTTTCTTTGATCCGGTATTCCCTTGTTGCCGTATGAATGGAGATATAATGCAGAAAGGCTTCCACATACAGAATATCCGCCTCATACAGCTTGACTGTCTCATGTTCACAGGTGATGACCACAGAGGGCGGTTCAACTGAAAGCCGCCCGGCCGCTTTGGAGAGCACCGGCATCAGCCGGTCTCCGGCCACAGGCTTGACCAGATAGTGCAGAGCGTCCACTTCGTATCCTTCACCGATAAATTCTGTGTGGGAGGTGATGAAGATAATTTCGGTCCGACTTTTATCTTCCCGGATGCGTTTGGCCAGCTCCACACCTGAAATTCCACTCATTTCCACATCCAGCAGGAGAATATCGCAGGTACGGTTCTCTTCATAGGAAAAGAGGAAAGCTTCCGCGGAGGGAAAGGTCTTTATTTCGCAGGGATATCCAGATAACCTGCTCCATTTTGACACCAGAGAGGAGAGATATTCTGTTTCCCGGGATTCATCGTCACAGATTGAAATGTACATTGTGGACAGTCTCCTTTTCTTCCGCGGCCGGATGTTCCGGCATACATGAACTGCTGTAACAAAGGCCATTATAAAAGAAACTAAGTTTCAGGTCAAGTTACTTTCCATCTGTGGCGGTGTGGTCAGCCGCGAAGGCATTACTGCCGTACCTCCATCAGATTGCTGGAGGAATAACGTCTCAGCCCCCGATAGAATACGAAAACTGCTGCAGCAGTTAGCAGAGCGGCATAACCCAGCACGATAAGCAGACTTCTCCCGTCGAATTCTATCATGATATGAATGGGCTGATAAATTGCCATACCTACCGGGATGATATTGTAGAGTAGAAATCTTGCCGTCCCCTGAAAGATTCCGTCAGGATAGGTGGAGAAGCTGATCAGACAGTTGACCATATTATCCCCAAAGGCATCTGCCCTCACGAACCAGAAGGACAGGCTTCCCATCAGCAGGGAAAAGGCCGTTACAATCACTGTCCCTGTTATGGTAAACAAAGTAAACAGGAGAAGCCTGTTGACACTGAAACAAAACAGGCAGACAATCAGGAAGCCGTAAATCAGGTCTCCGATAGCCGAGGTATTGGTGGAGGAAGTGATAACGCTCAGCAGTACATTTTTCGGTTGTACCAGATAGGCGTCCAGCTTGCCGTTGATAATCAGTCCCGGCAGGGAAAATGCCCTGGCAAAAAGAATCCGCGACAGACCATAGCTGCTGGCGGCCAGCCCCCACAGAAGCATGACATCACTCATGCGATAGCCGCCGATGTCCTCTTTGAGATGGAACAAAATTACCCATTGTACGATAAAGGTTGCATTGTTCAGAATCATAAATCCGATATTTGTCAGAAAGGTCACTCTGTTCAGCATCTCCCGCATAATATTGTATCTGACAGAGAGCCCGCATACCCGTAATTGATTTTTAGCCGCCGTTAACATGAAGCTTTTTAACCCCCTTTCCATAGAGGAAGAACATAAGTCCGCATCCGACTGCAAGGTAAATTATCTGCGCCGCTACAATTTCCAGAAACTTTTCCCAGCTGAAATCCACCACCAGCTTTGCCGGTCCGTAACAGACCGTATATATCGGTGTAAGTCTGAAAACAGGCTGTAGAGCCGCAGGAAAGATTTCCACCGGGAATATGGTTCCGATTACAAGTATCAGTTTGTCATAGATCCACTGGAAGGGATTGGAATCCTCAATCCAGAAGGAAATCAGGCTGATGCACAGCTTGAAGACTGCATTGATGGTAATTCCCAGCAGGATGACAGGCAGTGTCGCCAGAAGGGAAACAAGTCGGAAGCCAGGCAGCCTTCCTACCATTGTCAACCCCATTGAAATGGATAATGCCGCGTACATGGGCAGCCGTATCCCCCATTCCGCTGTATATTTTGTCAATATATAGAGGGTATAATGATAAGGCTTGTTCATTAAATAGGCAATATTTCCGTTTCGGATGTCTGTGGCCGCCTGCCTTGTCACTGTTCCGGAGCGGGTGCCGAACCACATGCCTTCCGTAATCATCACATACCAGATCATCTGTTCCTTCGTATAACCGGCGATGAGTTCTTCCGGCGAGGCGTACATATAGTTCCACAGACAAATAAAGACATAAATAAAAATGAAATAGCTGATAAACCCGAAGGCAATATTCATTGCATACTGCAGGTTTTCCATCAGGACTGAACGATAAATGACAGCGTATTTTCTCATGATATTGAGTTTGTTCTCCTTTCTGATTCCAGTTCCGCAAATGCTCAGTTGGCATCAGATCCGGCAGAGCAATTACAGCCGCAGTTTTGCGTCTGTAATTGCTCTAGATGCCATCTGTGCATCTGCTGATTTAAGTTCCGCATACATACAAATGGTATCATTTCCGGCAGAACAATTACGGCCATACGTATGTTCGTAATTTCTCTGGATACCATTCTGCATGTATGCTGATTCCAGTTCCGCAGATGCACATACGGCATCAGGCCCCGATATCGGCGCTCTTGTATATTTCCGTGATGATATTCTCCAGTGGGACATTGGAGATGGTGATGTCCTCCACATGCTCTGCATTGATAAGGCGCAGGGCGTCGTTGATGCGTATGATGCCGGTATCTACTTCCAGCTTTATATGACTGCCGTTTTGCTTCAGGACGGTAATCCCTTTGGCGGATGGCAGAGGCGTTTCTTCCTGCTGTTTGATCTCCAGGATTTTCCTGTTGAGATAGTGGTACTTCAAATGGGACATGGAGTCATCCAGCACAATCTGCCCATTGTTGACAATGATAATCCGTTTGCAGAGTTTCTCAATGTCTCCTATATCATGGCTGGTCAGGAAGATGGTGGTGTGAAGCTCCCTGTTCATCTGTCTGATCAGGGAACGGATATTCTCCTTTACCACCGGGTCCAGGCCGATGGTAGGTTCATCCAGGAACAGAATCCGGGGCCTGTGAATCAAAGAGGCCACAATCTCACATCGAATGCGCTGTCCCAGGGAGAGATTTCTGACCGGAGTGTTGATAAAGCCGCTTAGCTCAAAGGTATCCGACAGCTCCTGAATCCGGGCTTCGGCTTCTCTGTCCGGCAAATCATAAACAGCGCTGAAAAAGCGGAAATTATCATAAGGAGTCAGGTGAGTCCAGAGCTGTTCCTTCTGACCGAACACGGTGCCAATTTTGTAGGCAAGCTGTTTTCTCTTCCTGGAAGGGTCCAAGCCCAACACTTCCGCTCTGCCGCCGTCTGGATATAGAATCCCTGTCAGCATCTTGATGGTAGTGCTCTTGCCTGCGCCGTTGGGACCGATGAAGGCCAGCATCTCCCCTTCCTCCACCTGAAAGGAGATGTGGTTTACCGCCGGGATTTCCTGAGTCTGCGGATGAAAGATGGATCGCATACTTCCGGCGATCCCTTTTTCCTTCTGCTTTACCCGAAAGGTTTTCGATAAGTTTTCTGTCTCAATTACGTTCATGTTCTGCCCCTCCCTTTTTGGTAACAATAGAATCCATGCTCTGCAGAGATTTTATTGTCATATTTTATTGCTATAAAAAAACCGCCTGACACGATACACTTTTGTGTATATGCCCTGCGGTTCTCTTTCTATCTCCTGATTACCGCATAGCCAAATAAGACTTTCCATCTTACGGCCATGCGTCTGTCCGGCTGGAAGCCGGCGTCAGGTGGTGACCGTAATATGCAAAATCGGAGAGACCAGCATAATCAGACTAAATTGCACATTACTTTGATAATTCATTTTATTCTCCTTTTGTTCCGGATACATGATGGCAGCTTTCAGCTAAAACCCGGAACCTGTAGCCATATCGAATCTGATAATTTATACTCACATCCAAAATACTTGCCAATGTCAACGTATAACGAGTGGGCGTCTGCAATCCAAAACAGAAAATGGCAGATAAATATGCCCACAAGTATAAAATTTCAGATAGCATATCACATTTTTTGAAAATATGCAAGAATTATTTTAAAAATTTTGTACCCCTGATTTTCAGCGGATTTTCAATCCGTAACAGTTCAGAAAGGACATGGAACTGTTACATCAATCCAGTTTTTCAGCCGCTTCCTTCATCAATTCGATAACAGGAAGATGCTGGGGGCACACACGCTCACACTGACCGCAGCCGATGCAGTCCGAAGCCCTGCCGCTCTTCTGTATCAGGCCCGAGTAGAATTTCCTGGAGCGCAAGTCCTCCGGGAAACGGCGCAGTGTGTTTACAGTCCTGAAAACATCAGGAATGCTTATTTTCTTCGGACATCCGTCACAGCAATACCTGCAGGCGGTACATCCTATCTGCGGCATCCCGAGAAGGTCCTCTGTCACTTCATTTACGAGCTTCAATTCAGCATCTGACAGCACTTCAAAATCACGGAATGTGTCAATATTATCTTCCATCTGCGCTTCATTAGACATTCCGGATAATATGGTCATCACGCCCGGAAGAGAACCCACAAAGCGAAGCGCCCAGGAAGCGACGGATTTTTCCGGGCGATGGCTCTTAAACTTTGCCTCGATCTCCGGAGCCATACTGGCAAGGGTACCTCCCTTTACCGGCTCCATAACAATAATGGGGATCTCCCTTTCGTGTAATATATCATAGAGCCTTTGAGATTGGATATCCGGGTTGGTCCTGTCAAGGTAATTGAGCTGGATCTGCACGAATTCCACCTCGGGATGCTCATCAAGGAGCGTCTCAAGAAGCTCAGGAGTTCCATGATACGAAAAACCAAAGTGTTTGATCTTTCCTTCCGCCTTCCGCTTCATGCACCAGTCAAAGCAATTATACTTGACAGATGTGTCATAATTGGCGCCGTCCTCCATGGAATGCAGAAGAGAGAAATCAAAGTAATCCACTCCGGCTCTGCTTAACTGTTCATTAAACAGTCTTTCCACATCCTCCGCTTTTTTGATCTCCCATGCAGGCAGTTTTGTTGCAAGCATAAAGCTGTCTCTGGGGTACCTTTTGACAAGCGCTTCCCTTGCCTCGACTTCCGATTTTCCCCCGTGGTATACATAAGCCGTATCAAAATAGTTCATTCCGGCCTGCATATACTTGTCAATCATACTGCATACCTGCTCATGGTCGATTACGCCATCCTTTTCAGGTAATCTCATCATGCCGAATCCCAGCTTCGGCATCCTGCTTACATCAATACTCATCAATTTTTCCTCCTGATATTTTATGAAAATATGTATTCCTGTCGGTTTCATGGCATCTCTCAGGCCTTTAACGCAAGAACCATCTCCGTACTGTCCGTAAGGTACGCATCAGTATTTCTGCCTTCAGCGCTTATGTGGTAATCGCCCTTAAAGGCTTCTACTTCAAACCATCCGTTTTCATCGGTTTTTACTGTTGTATCTGTCCACCATTCCTGCTTTACAAGCTTCTGAAGCATTTCATACGAGGGCTTGCGAGAATTGTCCTGTCTGACAAAGCCGGCCGGCGCCTTAAGCCATCCTCCGTCCCTGTAATTCCATGTGGTAATCGCTTCAACAAGGGGGTGGGAAAACAGTATCCGGTACATCTCTTCCAGCTCACGCGCCTGCCTTTCTTCCCCTTCGGGGGTTGTAGGCCAGCTATCCACCTGCCAGTCATTCAGGTCCACGATATGCGGCGGCATAATCTCTCCCGAGATAAGAGTATTCTCGGTAAAGTGTATCGGAAGTCCGAAATGGGAAAACCGCTCAAGTACCTCTTCAAGCTTCTCTCTTCCCCAATACCCCTGATGCTGGTGTGACTGAATTCCTATGGCGCTGATGGGAACCCCTGCATTCAGGCAGCCGTCTATAAGTATTTCATAGTCTATGGACGTATTAAAATCATTGAGCAGGAGCACCGCGTCAGGATTACTTGCATGAGCCCTTTCAAAGACTTCCCTGATCAGACCTACACGGCCTTTCTCCTTGCATATTCTGGTTATGGCATTGTCATACTTGTCAAATATCGGCATGATAACGACTTCATTGATCACATCCCACATGTCGATAACGCCCTTAAAACCCGTAACATCCCTGTCGATCCTCTCAAGCTGCTTTTTCAGGATGGTCTGATTATCGTATTTCATGAGCCAGTTTGCGCAGGAAGTATGCCAGCACAGGGGATGTCCCTTCACTTTGACTCCCTGAGCCTTCAGATACTGTGCCGTCTTCATGAGCGAGTCGTGATTTGGTTTCCCCTCTTCGGGCTCATATCTGCCCCAGTAGAAAGGGAGAGTGGCATAATTGAATACCTCGAGCCAGCCGTCCACCAGCAGCTTATTCGCTTCTCCGCCCTCGACCACATACGGAACAAAATCAAAGCCGCCGCAGCCGAACAAGAATGAGTGGTTTACCTGTCTGACCCTTACTTCACAATTTGACAGCGGGTTTCCCTGTTCATCTGTCAACCGTATCCGCTTGCTGACTTTCCTGCCTGCTGTTTCCATAAAACCTCTCCTTATGCTATAGAATATTTTATTCATGACAATAGAATCCTCGCAGAGCGTGGATTCTATTGTTGAAAGCGCTTTGGGAGTTCTTCCTGATTCGTTTTACGATTCTTAATTTCAACTATAGCACATTTGGAATTTCTGCATCAATGGTTCGCAGGGAGTTTTAGAGATTTGTTCTATTTTTGTGTTAAAAAATTCTTCTTTTCATCATAGCGTTGCGATATATTTATCGGAAATAAGATTGTCAGCGAGGCTGCTTTTTGTTCCGTCGAAACTGCTTCGGAGTCAGGCCTGTGTGTTTTTTAAAGCAGCGGATAAAATGGCTGCAATCGGAAAAGCCGGTTTGCCGGCTGATAAACGTGAGATTATGATCAGTGAAAAGCAGATATTCCTCGGCTTTGAATATCCGCATCCGCTCAATGTATTCCTTGCAGCTCATGCCGTACTGCTCCCGGAATTTCGCCGCAAATCCCGAATAACTCATATGACATTTTTCGGCAATGTCAGTGACACGGATAGTTTCCTCAAGCCGCCTGTCGATATATTCCGCTATGTCTTCTATGCCATAGATTTCTGTGGAGCTTATAGGACAACTGTTTATATCAAGGCCTGCGGATATCCACTGCCTGACGATACCGAAGATAAGCCTGTATATCTGTGCGCGGAGCACAATATCTCTTCCGTACAGGCATTGCTCGGCTTCCCTCACACAGTCGGAAAAAATCTCTCGGCAATGCAGCGCCTCAGCCTCTCTGACATTAAAATGTATCTGCATATTCTTTTTGTGGGCATATCGGAGAATTGCCGTCACAGACGGTGCATAGGAAGATGTGTTCTGAAATTTCGCGGAGTCGAATTTGATCCCGGCAAAAAGAACAGGGGAACTGTCCGCCGAATCTATGGAATGAACGGATGACGGATAGAAAATAATCAGTTCCCCAGCCGAAACAATATAGGATCTTTCATCGCAGGTGATTGCGGCAATGCCTTTCAGGATATAGATAAATTCTGCAAAATAGTGCCAATGCTGCTTTACGGGGAAATCCCTCTTTTCCGTACCAAAAAGGAACGTTTCAATGGGGGAATTAAGGCTGTCCTGCTTTTCAAATAGAGAACTCATACAATCATTCCTTTCATGGCGAATGGATTTATACAATTTCCAAAATACTAGCATATTTTCCGGCTTTTTGTCCAGAGGCCTGGAATTATTTTGTTGTTGAGTCTTTAAAAGTGTGGTAGACTGATAACAGTTGACAGATATATAAGCAGAGTGAAGCAGGGAAAGGGAAGAAAATGAAAGGGTAAATTCCAATGGACAATGAGAAAAATATGTGGGACTTTCCTGTAAAGAAAGAAGTAAAATTTAAAAAAGCAAACCGGGTACACCCGCTGATGCAGCTGCGGGTAGAAAAACTGATTCACAGTTTTTACAACGATGAGAATATTAAAAAAATGGTTTTATTTGGAAGCTCGCTGGAATTCCGCTGCGACAGCTATAGTGATATCGATCTATATATTGAAAAATATGACAGGGAAAAGAAATTGGAGTATGTGCCGGAGCTGGATTGTGAAGTTGATATTGTGACTGATCTGCCGCCTGACTCCAGGCTGTATCAGGAGATAGAAGATAAGGGATTGGTATTGTTTGAGAGGTGAAAGTATGTGTGACGTGCGGTTATTTAGAAGTGCAAGAATGGATTATGAAACGGCGGAAATGCTGTGGAAGACCTCCTGGGAGGATGAAATGATTTTAAATAATGCGGCGTACCATCTGCAGCAGGCAGTAGAAAAGGTTTTGAAGGGAGCCCTGGAATGTGTGGGAGTGACTGTGCCGAATACGCACAAGATCACGAAGCTGATATCCATGGTAATCAATAATGGTGCCAATCTGGTTATCACGGAATGGATTGATGAGCACTCCGAAATGTTGAGTGAGTGGGAAGCGGAATCCCGTTATAACATGGATTTTCTGGTAGAAAAACGAAAGCTGGACAGGGCAATGGAAGAAATCCGGGAATTCTTCCGGAAAAACGGGATCCGGAAGGAATTACGTGAGGAATTGCGCGATGGAGGCAAAAGGGAAATGCTGTTAAGCTATCTGCCGGAAGCGCAAAGGACGTGTAGTGACTTTGAATTGAACTGTTATTATATTATGTTTCAAAAGAAACTGGAATAGCAGCATGGCCTGATAACAGGCGAGAGGTGTATAAGCAGAGTGAAGCAGGGAAAGTGAAGAAGACGAAAGGGCAAATTTCAATGGATAAGTTACGTCGTAGCCTTTCGACATATCAATGACAATGCCGCCACTATTCCACCCAGCAAAAAGGGAACAATCCATGTGGCAAATCGATACACCAATATTACAGGAATCGCCGTGTCATATGCGGCAAATTTCCCGAAAAGCAGTAAAAACGCGAATTCCAGAGAACCGACTCCGGAGGGAGCCGGGATAACTCCGGAAAGCATGTAAACCAAGGCCATGAGTGAAATGCACTCTACAGCGGTAAGAGCTGTCTTGTTCAGGAGCAGGTACATAGGGATACTGTAGAATAAAAGGAGCTTTTGAACCTGGAACAGAAAGACGGATAACATCCGGCGTTTTTGCCGGAGGATGTCTCTGCCGGATTGATTCAGCAACAGAATCTGTTCCTTCCATTGAAGAAAGTGTTCCTGTCCGGATGGAAACTTTTCGGAGAGCCGGTCCAGCCCCCAATTTACTGCAGACGCAATTCTGCCGGAAAGAATCAGACAGCCGAATGCTGTGATCACAGCTACTGTACCCAGGAAGCCCCAAGCTATGAAAACGGAATATTCCTTCAAAATTGCATTGTTGTGAATACCGGAAGGCAGGGCAAGGAAGCTGATACCGCCCAACACAAGGATAGCGATTTTTTTCCACATATATTGAAGCATGGTAAGCAAAGCAGCTTTTCCCGTTTCAATTCCCTTTTTATGCATATAATGAATTTCTGCAATTCCTGCCCCGTTTCCCAATGTAGTCAGACGATAAAACTCACACAAAAAGGCAATGCGAATTCCCTCCGGGGCGGAGGCCCCGGGAATGACTGTGCTCATCAGACAGAAGATAGTCATTCCCTCTATTATGTAGGCGCTGACCGCAAGAAACGAGCTGACAGCAATATTTGCCGGAGTGACCAGTCTGAGGCCTTCTATAATCCTGATCCAGGAGTCTTTATAAAAGAATACAGATAATACTAAAAGCAGGAGCAGAATTCCAGCAGTCAGTTTCTTTTTAAATGACTTTGCGTGATCCTTCTTCATGATATCATCCCCTTGCTCGGAAAAAGTGAGAATACTCAGGGCTTGTAATTTTCGTAGGCGTTTTTCCGGTGCGGTTCTTCCTGCCAGATTTTATCTGCAACAGTCCCCCATTTCCTGGCGTAGGTATGGCATTTTGCACATAAGTGTTCCACACTTTCCGGTGACTGCAGGTCGGTGGATTTCGCACCTGTTTCTTTTACAATTCGTTCCAGAACCTCCGGATTTTCCAGCATTGGACAGGGCCGAAGGTGATTCTCATTGAAAGGCTGATTGTCTCTGTAGGCCATGAACAGAGGCTGTTTCAGAATCTCTAACAGGGAATGGGTTCTTATATTTGCACCTGAGTAGTGAATAAACACGCAGGGTTCCGCATCTCCGTTGGCGTTGATATGGAAATAGTTTCTGCCGCCGGCGATACAGCCCCCCACGAATTCCCCGTCATTCTGGAAGTCCATGGTGAACAGTCCCTTTCCTGTGGTCATATTCCGGATATCTCTGACGCGCTGCTTCATATAAACGCGCTGTTCCATGGTGGGCAGAAGGTCCGGGGAGGCATGGTTGCCCACGGGCATATAGTGGAAGTACAGTGCATATCGGCAGCCTTTATCCACAATCAGATCGATAAATTCATCGCTGGTTACGATTTCAATATTTTTTGAGGTATAGCAGATGGAGGTACCGAAGATCAGTCCGTTTTCTTCCAGTAAATCCATAGCCGCCATGACTTTTCCATATACGCCGTTGCCCCGGCGCAGATCATTGACTTCCGGCGTACCTTCCAGACTGATGGCAAGATAGAGGTTACCAACCCTTTTCATTTCCTGGCAGAATGTCCGGTCCACCAGCGTACCGTTGGTGTAGGCCAGAAAAGCGCAGTCGTTGTGCTTTTCGCAGAGCCTGATGATATCTGCCTTTCGGACCAGAGGCTCTCCGCCGGTAAACATGTAGAAATAGATACCAAGTTCCTTGCCCTGGCAGATAACATTGTCCATTTCCTCAAAGGTAAGATTCAGACGATTTCCATATTCTGCAGCCCAGCAGCCGGTACAATGGAGGTTACAGGCGCTTGTGGGATCCATAAGAATCAGCCATGGAATGTTGCACTGGTGGATTTCCCGCATTTTTCGAATGGTTTTGGTTCCGTGAAAAAAAGCTTCAAATCCCAGGTTCAGGGCGGTAGTCTTCAGAACATATGGATCTGTCTCCGTGAGAATTCGCCGGATATAATGATTCAAAGTTCCGTTTTGATCACAGATCATATGTCTTGCTCTGCCGTAGTCGAAATCAAGTTTTTCATTGCTCATATAAGTCTGCATTAGTTCTATGAGTCTGTCTACATCCTGTTCCCAGCTTTTGGTCCGATGGCGGAGTGCGATATCGATTGCTTTTCCGAAAGCGGCTCTTCCGGCCTTGTGTGTCATTCCACTCATATTCGTTCCTCCTTGGTAAAGTGTGTTGATTCTATTATAGAAAAAAGCAGGAGACGAGAAAATGGACATTATCGGAAGGGTGTCAAAAATTCAGACATTGTTATTTTATTGCCGCAAAACCAGACAAATGGCGGGGAATGTCTGTATTTAAATGGTACTGTGACTGGTGGGCAGGACTTTTGAAATGCCTGAATTTTCTGAAAAATTGAAGTATGAATAAGAATAATAAAAAAATAAAATTTTTTTAGAAAAAAGTATTGACAAATAAAAGGAACTATCATATACTGTATTTACAGAAAGAGAGAGGGAAAAACATCTTCCACAAAGACAATTAAATAACAGCAACAAGGTAGTACAAAACAAGATGTGCGGTAAGTACACAGAGAAAGTAACGAATTACTGGAAGTTTAGAACGTTACAGTACACAGAGTACAAAGAAGAGTGGAAACGCACAAAGGGTAGAAGTGGAAGAAGAGAACAACTGAATAAAGGAGGTAAAGTCCATTGGACAACGAGGTATGAGAGAGCGTATTGATTGAATAGAATCGATACGCTCTCTCACTTATGTGGATAAAAAGGTCAGAGAATTAGTAACTCTGAAATTTGACAGTGATTTTCAAGTGTGATATATTTAGTTTCGGAAATGACCCGGTAACGGGCAGTAAAAATGTGGGTAACTATTCGGCAAAATGGCGAATGGCTGCGGGGATTTGATGAAGGAGGGGTTAACGATGGGCTTTTTGACAGGAAAGACAGCGATTATTACGGGCGCAGGACGTGCGGTGTTAAGTGACGGCCGCTGCGGCTCCATAGGGTACGGCATTGCCACGGCCTATGCGAAAGAGGGTGCAAATATTGTCATTACCGGGCGTAATGTGAAGAAGCTGGAGGACGCAAAGGAAGAGCTGGAGCGTCTGTATGGCATTCAGGTGCTTGCGGTTGCGGCGGATGTGAATGCGGGCGCAGATAATCAGGCAGTTGTGGAAGAGGTGGTGCGCCAGACCATAGAGAAGTTCGGAAGAATTGATGTGCTGATCAACAATGCGCAGGCTTCCGCCTCCGGTGTGACGCTTCAGGATCATACCACCGAGCAGTTTGATCTGGCGATTTATTCCGGACTTTATGCCGCATTTTATTATATGAAGGCCTGCTATCCCTATCTGGCAGAGACGAAGGGGGCTGTTATCAATTTTGCTTCCGGCGCCGGATTGTTCGGCAATTTCGGACAGTGTGCCTATGCGGCGGCAAAAGAAGGAATCCGTGGACTGACCCGTGTGGCTGCCACAGAGTGGGCGAAGGACGGTATCAATGTGAATATCGTTTGCCCGCTGGCCTGGACCGCGCAGCTGGAGAACTTTGAGAAGGCCTATCCGGATGCCTTCAAGGCGAATGTGAAGATGCCGCCTGCGGGACATTACGGGGATGCGGAGCAGGAGATCGGACGGGTATGCGTACAGCTGGCCTCTCCAGATTTCAAATATATGACGGGTGAGACCCTCACCCTGGAAGGCGGCATGGGACTGCGGCCGTAATGTCAGAGTGAAAACTGCGGCCAGTGTATGAAGGGCGGCAATGGGAAAGTAGCAACGCAAAAAGTAGCAACGGGCTGTGAAAAGTGGTAGTGAAAAGCAGCAACGGGTTGTGAAAAGTGGCAGTAAAAAGTAGCAACAGGTCATGAAAAAGCCGTATTATGGCAGAGGAAGTACCGCAAGACACTTTTGAAAGAGGGCATAAGACACGGCAAGAGAAGCCGTTTATGGGAAGAGGCACAAGAATGAGTGAAAATATTACAAAAGAAGCACTGGCACAGTTTCAGGAAAAGTGCGGTGCGGATAAAGCCTGCAGGGTGGCAATGAACGCTGTGACGGAAAACGGATTGTGGGCGGCGGCGAAAAATGGGGAAGCGCAGCGGAATACCCGTCACAGCTTTTCTGTGAATCTGAAACAGGGCGCGATTACGGACCAGAAACAGAGCGGGCGCTGTTGGATGTTTGCGGCGCTGAATACATTCCGCTTTGAAATCATTAAAAAACTGAATCTGGAGACCTTTGAACTTTCTCAGAATTATATGCTGTTCTATGACAAGCTTGAGAAGTCGAATTATTTTCTGGAGAGTATTCTGGAGACTTTGGATGAGCCTACAAATGGCAGATTAATCTCCTGGCTGCTGGGCGCGCCCATGAATGACGGCGGACAGTGGGATATGCTCTGCAATCTGGTGAGAAAATACGGGGTGGTGCCGAAATATGCCATGCCGGAGTCAAAGGCTTCCTCTTCTACCAGAGAGATGAACAGCGCATTGACCGTGAAGCTGCGGGAGGACGCCTGTCGTCTGCGGGGGGCTTATGCCCAGGGGGTATCGAAGGCAGAGCTGGCGGAGAAAAAGGCTGAAATGCTGGAGGAAATCTACCGGATTCTTTGCATCTGCCTGGGCCAGCCGCCGAAGACTTTTGACCTGGAAGTAGAGAACAAGGACGGCGGTTTTATCCGGGATACGGCTCTGACGCCCCTTGCCTTTTATGAGAAATACATAGGCCTGAAGCTGGAGGATTATATCAGTCTGATCAATGCGCCCACTGCGGACAAGCCTTATCACAGAAGCTACAGCGTGAAATTCCTGGGCAATGTAAAGGAAGGACGTCCGGTGCGTTATCTGAATCTGGAGATTGAAGAGCTGAAAAAGGCGGCAATCGCACAGCTGAAGGATGGCTCCCCCGTGTGGTTTGGCTGTGATGTTGGAAAATATTCTTCCAGAGAAGGCGGTATAATGGACCTGGATCTCTATAAGCTGGATGAGCTGTTGGATGTAGAATTCGGCCTGAATAAGGCGGAGCGTCTGGATTACGGCGAGAGCCTGATGACCCATGCCATGGTATTCCAGGGGGTGAATCTGGACGAGGAAGGAAGGCCCAACCGCTGGCGTGTGGAGAACAGCTGGGGGGAGAAGGCCGGAGAAAAAGGTTATTATGTTATGAGCGACAGATGGTTTGATGAATTTATGTACCAGATTGTGGTTCACAAAAAATATCTGCCGGAAGCTTTTCTGGCAGAATACGAAGCCGAACCGATTATGTTGGAGCCCTGGGATCCCATGGGGTCGCTGGCATAGCGCGGTTTGTGTGTATCCACAGTAACCCCGGACAATTCCCTTTATTCCCTTACTTTCCATGCAGGGTGGAGCAGAGAGGATGCATGGGGTTACTGTTCACTCGATGCCACCGCGAGGCGTTTTCGAGCTTTTTGCGTGACAAACCCGAGACTGCCGTACGCGAAACCGCATGGGCGATACTGTCATATCTTGGCAGCCCGGTGGACTTGTAAGAGTATGGTTGTTATGGTAGAATATGACCATATTTGTGGCAGAGTACGGCCGGATGGCCGAAACGGCTTTATTTCCGCAGGCGGCGAGCCGGGCGGAAGGGAGGAGGAATGACGATGAATCTGGTACTTACTATCAGCCGGAGATTTGGAACCGGTGCAGGTGTAATCGCAAAGGAACTTTCAGAGAAACTCGATATCCCGGTGTATGACAAGGCTTACATCGAGCATGAACTGGAGGAGAAAAGCTATGCGGATGAAGCGGAACTGATAAAGGAGCTGGCAGCACATTCCTGTATTATCCTGGGCCGTTGTGCCTCTGAGATTCTGAAAGACCAGGGCAATGTATTCAATATTTATATCTGTGCCGAAAAGGAGGACCGGATCCGACGTATTATGGAACAGAAGTCCCTGTCCTATGAGGATGCCAAAGCGACGCTGGAGCAGAATGACAAAGCCAGAGCGGATTATTATTACCGCCATACCGGGAAGGTCTGGGGGGATGTGAATAATTATCACATGATTCTGGATACATCTCAACTGGGAATTGATAAATGTGCGGATATTCTGATCAGATATTTTGAGAGAATGGAGATTATTTAACACATAAATTATCCCAAAAGAAAATAACACCTTCAGGTTTTATACTTGAGGGTGTTATTTTCTTTTGGGGCTTTTTCTTTTTATGTTTTTTCTATAAGGGGCTTTACTTGGGATTTCAGTGTGCTAAAATATAAGACTTGAAGGGAGAGTAGCTATGTACCTGATTTATTTTCTTCTCTGGATTATTTTCAACGGAAATTTTACTCTGGAAATCTGCCTGTTGGGCCTGGTGATTGCGGCGGTGCTGCTGGCTTTTTCCTGCAAATTTATGAATTACAGCCTGGCGAAGGAATGGAAGCTTTATCGGAATCTCTTTTTGTTCCTGCGCTATTGCTGGTTGCTGGTCAGGGAGATCATCAAAGCGAATATGAGCGCCATGCATATGATACTGACTCAGGAGGAAGAGATAGAGCCGGTGCTGGTCAGTTTTCATTCTGATCTGAAGACACAGATGGGAAAAGCATTGCTTGCAAATGCCATTACGCTGACGCCGGGCACCATAACTGTGACGTTGGAGGATGCGGAATATACGGTGCATTGTCTGGATGAATCTATGGCGGAAGGAATAGGAGAGGGTGAATTGACAGAGTGTATTCGTCAGTTTGAGAATTCCTGAAAATATAGAGTTAATTCCAAAATAGAAAATAGAAAATCAGGATGGAGCAAAGATGGGGAAAGGAATGGAAAATCTGGAAGCGGCATATCATTTTGTTTTTACGGCGGCGCTTATAATTCTGGCAATTCTGGTGATATTGTGCCTGGTGCGCGCCATCATCGGGCCCAGGGTGGCGGACCGGATTGTGTCGGTCAATATGACGGGGACGATGGTGATTGTGATGATTGCTATCCTGGCATTGATGCTGGAGGAAGGATATCTGGTGGACATCTGCATTATCTATGCCATGATCAGTTTCCTGGCGGTCATTGTGCTGGTCAAGGTATATATGGGAGTGTATCTGGAGGAAAAGCGGGCAGACTCTCATGGAGGAGTGGCCACGGTGGCCGGGCAGAGGGAAGAGGAAGGCGCCGGGGAGGCCGGGAGAGCCGATGAGCGGAAAGACGGGGCGAGAGAAGAGGAAGGCGTCGGAGAGCCGGGAGTACCGATGAGCAAAAGGCTGGATATAGAAGAAATGGATATGATTGCAGGGACAGGAAGCAACCCTCAGAGGACCGGGCAGAAAAAGGAAAAGTAGAAATAGATAAGGAGGGCAACGGCAATGGCGGTGTGGGAATGGATACGCTTTTTGATTGGCGGCGGTCTGCTGCTGGCCGGGCTTGTTACTTTTGTGATAGAGCTTATGGGCGTATTTCGCTTTCGGTATGTACTGAACAGAATGCATGCGGCGGCCATAGGAGATACGCTGGGAATCGGATTCGCTTTATTGGGGCTGATTGTCATAAGCGGCTTTAACTTTACGTCGCTGAAACTGTTCCTGGTGATTGTATTTTTGTGGTTCTCTTCGCCGGTCTCTTCTCATCTTATTGCGCGGCTGGAAGTGACTACCAATGAAGACAGCGGAAAGCACTACCGGAGGAAAAGGCTGGAAGCTTCTGAAAAGCGGCAGGAGGAGAAGGACAGCGGAGAAACACTGGGAGAAAACGGAGACGGGAAAGTGAAGTCTTGTGATAACGAGGATGTGGGGAGGTGTGTAGAATGACGATATTTACCTGTATTCTGCTTGTCTTTCTGGTGGTATGTGCCATTGCGGCCAGCCTGTCCAAAAAGCTTCTGAATACCATACTGATATTTATGTCCTATAGTCTGATTATGTCAATTATATGGGTGCTGCTGGAATCTCCGGATCTGGCCATCACGGAGGCGGCAGTGGGCGCAGGCGTGACCACAGTGCTGTTCCTTGTGACTTTGAAGAAAATCAATGCCATTATCAAAAAGGAAGATTCCCGGGAGGAGACGGATGAGTAAGAGACTTTCCGAAGAAGAATATCAGAAAACTTTTTCCGGCAAATTCCGCAGGTGGCTGAGCGGTGAGAAGGACCCGTTTCTGGGGGAAGTGGAGATGCGCAGGCAGGAGGTCCGCCGGGAGAGCGAGGCAGAGGAGAGACAGCGGGAGCAGGACGAAAAGCTGTTAAAGGAGCGGGTCTATGACCTGGAGCATAATTTTGAGGTCAGGACTTTTCAGAAGGTTTATCGGGTGTTCAGTGTGCTTTTCTGCATTTTCCTGGTAGTTCTGCTGCTTGTGGCGGTATCCGATCTGCCGCACTTCGGCCATGCGGAGAATCCGGTGAACAATGAGGTGGCGGAGCGCTACATTGAAAAAGGTCTGCAGGAAACCGGGGCGGTGAATATCGTCACGGGAATGATTCTGGATTATCGTGCTTTTGACACGCTGGGAGAGTCCCATGTGCTGTTCATTGCAACCTGTACCGTGCTGATTCTCCTGCGTAGAGACAGGAAAAAGGGCGGAGATACAGGCGAGGCGGAAAAGGAAGATGTGAGTGACAGACTCTATGAGCCGAAAAATGATGTGATTCTGCAGACTGTGGCAAAAATACTGGTGCCGCCGGTTTTCCTGTTCGGAATCTACATCATTCTGGCCGGGCATCTGGGACCGGGAGGAGGCTTTTCCGGCGGTGCGGTCATCGGCGCAGGATTGATTTTATATCTGAATGCTTTTGGATTTGCCAGGACTGAGAAATTTTTTACGGCCAGGACCTATCGCAGAATGAGCTTTGGCGCTCTGGCCTGCTACAGCCTGGCGAAGAGTTATTCTTTTTACACCGGAGCCAATGGCATTGAAAGTGTGATCCCGTTGGGAACGCCGGGAGCAATTTTGAGCAGCGGACTGATTCTGCTTCTGAATATCTGCGTGGGTGTTGTGGTGGCGGGCACCATGTATACCTTTTATGTGATGTTCCGGAAGGGCGATTATTGAGAGACGTGTATGTATACGGTGTTGTAATATTTTGCAGGGAAGCAATGAATGACTTTGTGGAAAAACCTTTGCGCAGGCTTTACATGCCGATAAGTCAAGACGTTTTTACGTAAGAAATTGTATATAAATATGTCTCATGAAGATGCTAAAATATTGACTTCACGGAAGGAGCCTGCAGGCAGGCTTGAAAAAGGAGGCCTGTGCAGGTATTGCAAAAGGGAGGAGATGTACGGATGAACATAGAATATCTGCTGGAAAATTACGAGGAGGCTGTGGCCATGATTTTGTTTGGCATCGGATTTTCCAATCTGCTTCTGCAGAAAAATCTGATTAAAAAAATCATAGGCCTAAATATCATGGACACTGCAACCTATCTGTTTCTTGCGCTGAAAGGGTACATTGCCGGCAGGAAAGCCCCGGTGGTGGTGGATGGCGTTCAGAGTGTGGAAGCTTACATCAATCCCATTCCCAGTGGCCTGGTGCTGACGGGAATCGTGGTATCGGTGTCGGTGACGGCTCTGATGCTGTCTCTGACGATTCGACTCTATCGCAGGTATCACACGCTGGATCTGGACGAGATTACCACAAGGCTGAAAAAGGAGGGGAAATGATGGATTTCGTGCAGAATTTCCCTTTTATTTCCATCATTTTGACTCTCTTTTCCGGGCCTCTGTGTTCCGTGCTGAACGGGAAGCAGGCCAGGCGGGTGAATACTGCGGTGATTGTGGCGGACGGGATTCTTTCTTTTCTGGTGCTGGGGTATGTGACGGCTGCGGGACAGCCTTTCGTCTATCGGATGGGACATTTTTCCGCACCCTGGGGCAATGAGATTCGCGTGGGGATACTGGAGGCCTTTATGGCCGGCTTCTTCTGCGTGATTATGCTGTTATGTATGCTGGGCGGTATCCGGGAGCGGGAGGTACAGATTGAGGAAGGGAAGCAGAATCTCTATTATGTGATGGTAAATCTGCTGTTGTGCTCCCTGCTTGCCCTGATTTATACCAACGATTTGTTTACGGCCTATGTGTTTGTGGAGATCAATACCATCTCTGCCTGCGGCCTGATTATGATTCGGCAGACCGGCCGGACCTTCGAGGCGGCCACCCGGTATATGATTATGAGCTTGCTGGGCTCGGGTCTGTTGCTGTTGGGGATCTGCTATCTGTACGCGGTGACAGGCCATCTGCTGATGAGTAATATCCGGGAGCAGGTAAGGGTGATCTCCGCCACGGGACAGTATCATATTTCACTGATGGTGGCGCTGGGGCTGATGTCTGTGGGGCTGGCAATCAAAAGTGCGCTGTATCCTTTTCACGCCTGGCTGCCGGATGCCTATGGATATTCCACACTGTCCTCCTCCGCCATTCTGTCTTCTCTGGTATCCAAAGGCTATATTTTTCTACTGATTAAGATTTTTTACCGAGTGATTGGTTTCGATGTAGTCTGGGAGAGCAAGGTAGTCAATGTGCTGTTTGTGTTCGGAATCGCGGGAATGATCATGGGTTCGCTGAGCGCTATGAAGGAGAGCAACCTGCGAAGGATGATTGCCTATTCTTCTGTGGCACAGATAGGGTATATTTACATGGGGCTGGGTCTGGCTACGGAGGCGGGTTCAGTTGCCAGTATCTACCATGTATTGTCCCATGCCGCCACCAAATCATTGCTGTTCGTGGCGGCTTCGGGGCTTGCGGACGCCTCCGGAGGCAGTGACCGGTTCAGGGATATCACAGGGGCAGGTCTTCGGAATAAGCTGGCCGGAATCGCATTTATGGCAGGTTCCCTGTCCATGGTGGGCATGCCCATGTTTTCCGGATTCATCTCAAAGCTGTTCTTCGCCCAGGCGGCGGTGGGACATGCCCATAAGATGTTCCCCACTTTTATTGCCCTTGCCATCAGCACCATATTAAATGCTGTCTATTTTATGAAGACGGTGATTCGGATTTATACGCCGATGCAGAAGAAAGAGGGTGTGGAGGGAGAAGCCGAAACGGGCAGGGCGGAAGGCAGAAGCATTCCCATTTGGGAGCAGCCGGTGAAGTCGGCGGCGCTGATCTGCTTTATTGTATTGAATCTGATGTTGGGCCTGAATTCCGATCCGCTGATACGGCTGATTCAGAGCGGCATTGAAATGTTTGACTAGAGGAGGGGTATCATGGATTCTTTACTGTTGATTCCCGTTTTACTCCCTGTGTTGGGAGGAATATTGCTGTTGGTTTCCTCCTTCCGGGAGCACCGGAGGACAGAGGGAAAAAGGATTTTCGCCGGAGGCGGGCAGGGGCTTCCCGTCTATGTATGTACTGTCCTGGGGTTTTCCGCGGTGGCGGCGCTGGGTTTGGCCTGGACAGGGGAGAGAACGGTTACACTGTTTACCCTGCTGGACGCGATTCCGGTGTATTTTCATATTGATGCCACAGGCAGACTGTTCGTGACTGTGGTCAGCGTAATCTGGATGGTGACTGCCGTATACTCCTTTGTCTATATGAGACATGAGGGGGAGGAAAAGCGGTTTTACGGGTTTTATCTGATGGTGTATGGAGTGCTTGTGGGGTTTGATTTTTCGGGGAATCTGGTCACAATGTATCTGTTCTATGAGCTGACCACGCTGGTGTCCATGCCGCTGGTACTGCACAACGGAAGTCGGGAAGCGATTATGGCGGCGCTGAAATACCTCTTTTATTCCATGTGCGGTGCCTATGGAGGATTGTTTGGCATTTTTTTCCTGTACCGCTATTGTGATTCTCTGAATTTTGCCCCGGGAGGAACCTTAAGTCTGGCGGCGGTTCAGGGACATGAAGGGATTTTGCTGACAGCCATATTTGTCATGCTGATCGGTTTTGGTACAAAAGCAGGAATGCTGCCACTTCATGCCTGGCTGCCCACTGCCCATCCGGTGGCGCCGTCTCCGGCTTCCGCGGTGTTGTCCGCTGTCATTGTGAAGTCCGGAATCCTGGCGGTGATCAGGGTGGTGTACTATATTGTGGGGCCTGATTTCCTGCGGGGGACCTGGGTACAGCGTATCTGGATGATTCTGGCATTGTTGACCATATTTATGGGCTCCATGCTGGCTTTCAGAGAACCGATATTTAAGAAGCGGCTGGCTTATTCGACGGTGAGCCAGGTCTCCTATATAATGTTCGGCCTGTGGCTGTTGACCGTGGATGCCTTTTCCGGCGCATTGCTCCATGTGGCGGCTCACGCCGTGGTAAAATGTGGCCTCTTCCTGACAGCCGGGGTTTTTCTGTATGGCTTTGGCGCCACAAGGGTGGAAGAGCTTGTGGGGATTGGGAAAAAGATACCGAAAACCATGTGGTGTTATCTTATTTTTGGACTGGCGCTTGTGGGGATTCCGCCTACCTGTGGATTTGTCAGCAAGTGGTATCTGGCCCAGGGAGCGCTGCAGTCGACTGTAGGGATTTTCTCCTGGCTGGGGCCTGTGGTGCTATTGGTCAGCGCGTTGCTCACGGCCGGATATCTGCTGCCTGTGGCTTTGAAGGGATTCTTTCCGGGGGAAGCGTCAGATTTGGCGGGGAAGGAGGATGCTCTGAGGAAGGTGCCAGGTTCGGAAGAGGGAGATGTATTTGCGGAAGATTCGCCGGAGGCAGAGAGGCTATCGGGAATGGAGCAGAAATCGGAAAATGAGCATGTGTCTGGGGAGGCTGTGACCGAAAGTGAGCAGGTCCGCGTAAAGGAGCCGGCGCACAGCATGCTGATACCCTTGATGATACTGGCGGTGCTGGCAGTGTTGCTGGGCGTATTCCCGGGTCCGCTGATTCAATATGTATCTGATATTGGGAAAATGGTGTTACAGGGAACCATTGCAGGGTAGCAAAATAGAAAGGTCTGGTTGCTGAGATGAGAGAAGTAATGATGCTGATCGTAATACTTCTGCCTCTGTTTGCGGGGATATTGATACCGATGCTGTCTTTTCGGTCCAGGAAAGCCATGTGGATATATCTGGAGATGGCGGTGGGTATCAATTCCATACTGGTACTATGGATGCTTTTCCATGCGCCGGAAAATACGTTGACGGTATTCCGCTTCATGGGAAATCTGAGTGTCACATTGCGGCTGGATGGCCCCGGCGCCGTATTCGCGGGTCTGGCAGCTTTTCTGTGGCCGCTGGCCATGCTGTATTCCTTCGAGTATATGGAGCATGAGAACAATGAAAAGTCATTTTATCTATTTTATGTGGTGACATATGGCGTCACTTTGGGGGTGGCCCTGTCGGAAAATATCCTGACCATGTATTTTTTCTTTGAAATGCTGAGTCTGGTTACACTGCCTCTTGTGATGCATACCAGGACAAGGGAGGCCATTCTTGCCAGCAGAGCCTATCTGTACTATATGCTGGGCGGCGCGGCATTTGCCTTTATCGGCATGATTTTTGTGCTGACTTACGGTACCACTTCTTCTTTTGTGGCCGGAGGTGTGCTGGACATGGCCAATATCCGGGAGAAGAAGGACACACTGCTGTGGATTTACCTTCTTTGCTTCTGTGGATTCAGCGTGAAGACCGCCATGTGGCCTTTTTCCTCATGGCTGCCGAAGGCCAGTGTGGCCCCTACTCCCGTGACGGCGCTGCTTCATGCGGTGGCGGTGGTAAATACAGGGGCCTTTGCAGTGATGCGGGTGACTTATTTCAGCTTTGGTACAGAACTTCTGCGGGGAACCTGGGCCCAGAACGTGGTGCTGGGACTGATGGTGTTTACCATCTGCTACGGATGTAGCCGGGCGCTGAAGGAGACGCATCTCAAGAGGAGACTGGCCTGGTCCACTGTGAGTAATCTGTCCTATATTCTTTTTGGGGTGGTACTGATGACGCCGCTGGGACTGGCCGGGGGCATGACCCATATGGTGTTCCATTCTTTCATGAAAATCTGTTCTTTTTTCTGCGCTGGAACGGTTATCTGTAAAACGGGGAAAAATTATGTCTATGAGTTGAACGGCATGGGGCGGAAAATGCCGGAGGTATTCTTCTGCTTCACGGTATCTGCGCTGGCGCTGATGGGAGTGCCGGGGTTGTGCGGTTTCGTCAGCAAGTGGTATCTGGCGAAGGCCGCCGTGGAAAGCGGAAATTTGCTGGCATATGCGGGTGTGGCGGCGCTGCTGATTTCAGCTTTGCTGACGGCGCTGTATATGTTGAATATTGTGGTGCGGGCCTTTTTTCCCGGGAAGGACTTTGACTATGATAGGATTGGCAAAGTGGAGAAGCCGGGATGGAAGATGCTGGTGCCGCTGGGGATATTTGTGTTGGTGATTGTTTATTTCGGATTGCACTCAGGGCCGGTTGTCAGGATATTGGAGCGAATTACGGGTGTGAGCTGAGATGCGGACGACGATTCCATTGAGAAGGATGAAGCATCAGTAAATCCATTTTGTGGGCAGAAGTCTGTGATAGTTTTGCAAGCAGCTTCGGAAGACATTACGGCTGAAATTGTGACAAATGCTGGAGATAAAGATGCGACTGATACAAGTGGCGGTCGAGACGAAACAGATGCTGAGACAGGGAAGCTGTCAGGATAGTTGTCGAAACAGGATAGCGGCTGAGTTAAAATAAGTGGAGATGAGATAACGGCTGGGCAGCAGGTGTGTGTTGAGCAGAAAATGTGGGTGCAAAGTAGGATGGCTGCCGGGAGGATGCGTATGAATCTGGATACAGTTTTGGCATTTTTAGTGGTTTTTCCTTTTTTGGCGGGGCTTGTAACGCTGCTGGCAGGGCGTTATTGCGTGAAAAAAAGGGAAAAGGCAGGGGAGATACAGGGGCAGGAGAATCTGCGGGATGGGATTGCCATGGCGGCGGTATCGCTGGAATTCCTGGCGGCGGCATTGTTATTGAGCGTCTGCGTAAGGGCCGGAGCCGGCGGAAATGGGAGCCTGGGACAGGAGCTTTTCCTGGAGCTGCCGGGAATCTGTGGGCTGGGGCTTCGTTTCACCATGGACGGATTTCGGGCCGTTTACGGCTGTGTGGCGGCTTTTATGTGGATGATGGCCACCGTTTTTTCCAGGGAATATTTTGCCCGCCTTCATAATCGGAACCGGTATTATTTCTTCCTGCTGTGGACTCTGGGCGCTACTATGGGAGTGTTCCTTTCCGGGGATTTGTATACCACCTTTGTATTTTTTGAGATAATGTCCTTTACTTCCTATGTGTGGGTGGCCCAGGAGGAGAAGCCTGCGGCGCTTCGGGCGGCGTCCACGTATCTGACGGTGGCGGTGCTGGGTGGTCTGGTGATGTTGATGGGAATTTTTCTGCTGTATCATCAGCTGGGTACTCTGGTGATTGGAGAATTGTCAGTTGCCGCGGCTGCCTGTGGGGACAGGAAAATGCTGTATATTGCAGGAGCCTGTATGCTTTTCGGCTTTGGGGCGAAGGCAGGTGCGTTTCCGCTTCATATCTGGCTGCCCAAAGCCCATCCCGTGGCCCCGGCGCCTGCGTCCGCTCTGCTGTCAGGGATTCTGACGAAGACGGGGATTTATGGCATCCTGATTCTCAGCTGCAGACTGTTTCTCCACGACGGGGTCTGGGGAAGCGTGATTCTGGCATTGGGTATTGTCACAATGGTCATGGGCGCGGTGCTGGCGATATTTTCCATTGATTTAAAAAGGACGCTGGCCTGTTCCTCCATGTCTCAGATTGGATTTATTCTCGTGGGCGTGGGCATGCAGGGACTATTGGGGGAGGAAAACGGGCTTGCTGTACAGGGCACATTTCTGCACATGGTAAATCATTCTCTGATTAAACTGGTGCTGTTCCTGACGGCCGGGCTTATCTATGAGCGAACCCATGCTTTGGACCTGAACCAAATCCGGGGATTCGGAAGGAAGAAGCCGCTGCTGGCCGGCATTTTTCTCACAGGCGCGCTGGCTATCGGAGGGATTCCTCTCTTTGGGGGCTATATCAGCAAGACTTTACTGCATGAAAGCATTGTGGAATATGGAGGCGGCATGGCCTGGAAAGCAGTGGAGTATGTGTTCCTGTTTTCCGGCGGCATGACGGTGGCTTATATGACGAAGCTGTTCGTTGCTATATTTATGGAAAAAAATGAGGATAAGGAACTGCAGCAGCAATATGAGAGCAGAAAGCGGTATATGAGTCCGGCCACTGCTTTTGCCCTGACAGGAAGCGCTCTGGTCTTACTTGTCTGGGGAATGCTGCCCCATAGGCTCATGGACAGGGCGGCGGGACTGGCCCGGAGTTTCATGCAGCTGGAAAAAACAGGGCATGCGGTAGCATATTTCAGCCTGGGGAACTTAAAAGGCGGGGCGATTTCCATTGCCATCGGCGCAGCGGTGTATCTGCTGTTTGTCCGCCGCTTTCTGATGGGGAAAAAAGAAAGTGGGAGAAGCGAATATATCAACAGGTGGCCCGCATGGCTGGATTTGGAGGAGCTTCTGTACAGACCTTTATTGCTGACGGTATTGCCCGGGATTTTTGGAGGGCTATGTGGGGTGCTTGACAGACTTCTTAATAGCGCCAGGATTCTTAAGGGTCTCTCCACAGTATGCGGTGTGTTCTGCAGAGCTTTGGACAGTCTGGGGGACGGGCTGATAGTTGCTTTGCGCAGAACCGTATACAGGGACAGCCCGCTGCCCCGTGAACGATTGGAGGGAAACGGGTTTACGGAGAAGCTGGGAAGAGTGCTGAATGCCTTTCAGAGGTTTGGAAATCATACCTGGCACAGAGACCATCCGGTGCAGAGGGATTATGTGCATCTGGCGGCGGTAAAAAGTGAGGAGTTTAAGGAAAGCAATCGTATCATTCAGAGGAGTCTTTCTTTTGGATTGATGCTGTTCTGCATTGGGCTGGCGCTGACGCTGTTCTATATTATCTGGTGGTAGGTAAACATAAAAAAAGAAACGGGTAAGCCGCTTGAGCACTAAGCTGTACGGTAAGAAACTCGCTTCTTCTTGTTCTTATCTTATAGGAAATCCGGAAATTTGTCAACATCATATTTTCATAAAGTTCCTCTCCTCCTGTTTTTCCGCAAGTTAGTCTTTATAATAACATCTGTTTGTGCAGCAACTATGCCTTCTTCCGGAATTTTAAGAAAAAAGGCTCCGCCAGCCTCTACTCATCTGCAGCCTTTTGTTGTATAATGGTGATCAAAGATTGGACGAAGAAGAAAACGGCCTGAAACAAATCAGGCAGCTTATTGGTGATTAAGATGAAAAGACATAAACTGACCCCAACCGGAATTATCATGTTGGGTTTTCTGATAGGTGCCTTTTTAGGTGCCTTTTGCCTCCTGCTCCCCATTAGTCTGCGGCAGGGGCAGAAAATCGATTCCATTGACGCTCTGTTTGTAGCCATGTCAAGTATATGCGTTACCGGACTGTCAACCGTAAATATAGGGCAGACTTTTTCTGCTTTTGGGCAGGTTGTGCTTCTGCTTCTGATTCAATTCGGAGGTCTGGGTATTGTGACCTTTACCACCATTGTATTGTGTCTGTTTCGGCGCAGAATCACACTGGCAGAAAGGATAGTGATTCAGAGTGCCTATAATCTGGATACGCTGTCCGGGCTGGTCAGGCTGACTATGCGCATTCTGAAAGTCACACTTTGTCTGGAGGGGCTGGGAGCAATAGGGTATTCGCTGGTGTTCATTCCGGAATATGGCCTGAAAGGAATCTGGTACAGCATTTTCCACGCTGTTTCCGCGTTCTGTAATGCGGGGATTGACCTTTTGGGAGGGAACAGTTTCTGCGGTTATACACAAAATGGGATCCTCAATTTTACCACCATATTTCTGATCATTGTCAGCGGCCTGGGCTTTCCGGTATATTGGGAGATCGTCAGGGCGATTCGACCTTCTTTTCAGAAGAAGGGGAATTCCTATGTCCGGAAAATGAATCTTCAGGCGAAAATAGTCCTCCTGGCAACGATATCTCTGATTCTGGCGGGGACACTTTTAACACTGCTTTTTGAATATGACAATCCTGACACACTTGGAGGAATGAGCTGGCCGCAAAAAGGGATGGCTGCATTGTTCCAGTCGGTGACGCTGCGTACAGCAGGGTTTGTCACCATTCCGCAGGAGTATTTCAGACCTTCCTCCTGCCTGGTTTATCTGATCCTGATGTTCATCGGCGGCTCCCCGGCAGGTACCGCAGGGGGAGTAAAAACGGTGACGGTTGTTCTGCTCTTTGACTCCATGTTCGCAAACATCCGGGGGAAAAAGGATGTCAGTGTCATGCGCAGAAAAGTTGCCGATGAGACCATCAGAAGATGCGTCGCCATCGTTATATTCAGCTTGTCGGTGCTGCTTATATTGACGACGGCGCTGCTGGCTGTTCAGGAAAGTGATTTTATAGATACTTTCTACGAGATGACCTCCGCCATAGCGACGGTAGGGGTATCCAGGGGATTGACAGGAGAGCTGAATCCGATTGGAAAGCTGATTGTCACGCTTACCATGTATTTGGGACGCATCGGCCCTATCACATTGGCTTTGGTATTTAACAGCCGGCAACCTACCGGAAATGTTTCCTATGCGGAAAGTAAAGTAATTATTGGATAAGGAGGGGAAAATGAAAAAACAGGCACAGAAAGACTATATTGTAATAGGACTTGGACGGTTTGGAACCAGCATTGCGAAACAGCTGGAGGCGAATGGCTGTAAGGTGCTGGCCATTGACAATAACGAACAGAAAATCAGGCAGATTGCCGAATATGTGACATTGGCCATGTGTGTGGATGTCACAAATGAGGAGGCGCTGGAAGAGCTGGGCGGCAGAAATTTCGACGGCGCCATTATCTCTATCGGCCACAGCCTGAACGCATCGGTGCTGGCTACCATCTGGGCTAAGGAGCAGGGAATCGGCCAGATCATCGCAAAGGCATATGATGAAACGCAGGGCAAAATTCTGACCAAAATAGGCGCCGATAAGATTGTGCATCCGGAAAAAGAAACGGGCATTCATCTGGCCAATGATTTGGCTTTCAATAACCTTTTTGATACCATAGAGCTGTCTTCGGAATATTCTATCGCAGAGATAGTGACCCTGACAGAATGGATCGGCAAAAATCTGATTGAATTGAATCTGAGGAAAAAATATGGCGTGAATGTAATTGCAATCAAAAGGGGAGGGTCGTTAATTATAAATCCTCCTGCAGACGAGCCCACGAAAAAGGGAGATCTGTTCATGCTTCTGGGTCTGAACAGTACTTTGAAGAAAATTGCAAGTGCGAATGTATCCCGGAAAAATTAGGGGTTGTGCCACAATGGCCACAATGTGGTATCAGATACAGGATGGAAGCGGAATGGAGGATATGGGATGACAGAGGACAGAGAGGCGGAAAAAGGCAAAATTGTATCGAAAAGGAATGAACTGCGTCTGCCCAGGTTCTTTTCAGATGGCATGGTGCTGCAGCGCTCTGCAAGGACCAGAATCTGGGGCTGGTGCTCCGCGGCGGAAAAGGTGGAGGCGGTGCTTCGGGACGGGAGTGAAATCCTGGCATCCGGCAGCGGCGAGACAGAGGAGAACGGCTACTGGGAGATTTTTCTGGAACTCTCAATGGCGGGCACCGGATATATCCTGGAGGTGAAAGCAGACGGGTGTGGTATGGTGCGCGTTTCAGATGTGGCTGTGGGAGAGGTGTGGCTGTGCTCCGGCCAGTCGAATATGGAACTGCCCATAAGGCGGATCAGAGACCGTTTCCCGGAGGAAGTGGCGGACTGCGAAGATGGGGATTTGAGGATCTTCAAAATCATAGAGCATTATGAGTTCAGAGAACCTCTGGAGGATACGCTGAGCGGGGAGTGGAAGAAAAGTCAGGAGGAGAATGTGCCGGACTTTTCCGGACTTACCTGGTTTTACGGAAGGTTTCTCAGGGAGACGCAGAAGGTTCCGGTGGGCTTAATCAATGTCAGCCTGGGCGGAACGCCTGTTGAAGCCTGGATTGGGAAAGAGGCGCTGGTCGGGGAGGCAGAGCTGCAGGAGACGATTCGGCTGTATGCTTCGGAAGGGTTTATAGAGCAGAAGCTAAAGCGGGACGAGGAGGCCGGAAGGGCCTGGATGTCCAGGTGCAGGGAGACGGACAGGGGCCTTGCGGAGAAGTGGTATCTGCGGGAATCCCGGGAAGAGCGCGCGCAGGCAGAAGAAGGCGGGGCAGGTGACAGGAAGACAGAAAGACTGTCAGAGAGTGACAGGACGCAGGTAAGTCAGACAGAGCCTGGCAGAACAGAAGGCAGGAACAGGGAAACTGACTGCGGAGAGGAAGAAAGTAGGGAAAAGAAAAAGACCGGCGGGATAGAAGACCAGGCTTGGAAGAAGATCACACTGCCAGGCTGGCTGTCAGAGCGGGGCCTGCGAGATTTCATCGGCGTTATCTGGCTGAGAAAAAGGTTTACAGTGCCGAAGGCGATGATCGGAAAAGCGGCTAAAATCTGGCTGGGAACCATGACGGACAGCGACGAGACTTACATAAACGGTACGATGGTGGGATGGACCGGGTATCAGTATCCGCCCCGGAAGTATGAGGTGCCGGAAGGCGTTTTGCAGGCAGAGGAGAATGAAGTGGTTATTCGGCTGACCTGCAATAATGGAAACGGGCGAATGACGCCGGATAAGCCGTGCAGAATTTTTACGGAGCATCAGCATGTGGAACTGGCGGGAGAGTGGGAATATCGAATCGGAACTGTGATGGAGGAACCGGCGCCGGAGTCGGTTTTGTGTGGTATCAGGGGGAGAGCAATGACAAGACCCCGGAGACATATGAGAAGCGGCTGAAAATTCTGATTTCGGACTGGAGACACCAGTGGGGACAGGGGGAGATCCCTTTTCTCGTGGCACAGCTTCCGGGTTTTGCCATTGACCTGCCTGTGGACAGCGGCTGGCCGGAACTCAGAGAGGCGCAGAGAAGAGTCCTGGAGCTTCCCAACACGGCGGTGACGGTGAATTTGGACCTGGGAGAATGGAATGACCTGCACCCGCTGAACAAAAAGGACGTGGCATATCGGCTTTCTCTGGCGGCGAGAGCACTGGCTTACGGAGAAGATGTGGCGTGGCAGGGCCCGGTGGCAGTAAACTGCAGGGCAGAGGAAAGCGGTGTAAGAATTACCTTTTCGGAGACAGGGACGGAATTGCTGACTGTGGACGGAAGGCCGGCCACGGAGTTCGAGGCCGCCGGGGAGGACGGAAAGTATTACCCGGTGGAGGCCCGGATAGAGGGAAATACGGTGCTGCTGACGGACCGTTATTCCCGGGAAATGAAAAAAATAAGATATGGGTGGCGGAACTGTCCGGACAGGGGACTGTTGTGTAATGGAGCCGGACTTTTGGCGTCTCCCTTTGAAATGGATTCCAACCCGGAAAAGTTTAGCATCTTTTATGAAAATGGAGGTCAGGGATGAGAACAGAAAAGCTTTTTAATGATGGCTGGGAATTTACCAAACAAAAGTTGGATACCACGCTGGAAGAAATCAGTCAGAAAGAGTCTGAATTCAAGCCGGTTGGGATTCCCCATGACTGGTTGATCGGCCAGGTGGAGGGTCTGTATGAGAGTGGTACGGGATGGTATAGGAAGAGATTTCAATGGCAGAAGACACCGGGAGAACTGGTAAGCCTTTGTTTTGACGGCGTCTATATGGATTGCCGGATATATGTGAACGGTTTGGAGGTTGGGGAATGGAAGTATGGTTATTCGGCATTTGAAGTGGATATGACTCCTTTTCTGCAGGAGGGAGAAAACGAGGTTCTGGTGAGCGTTCGTTATCAATCGCCCAACAGTCGCTGGTACAGCGGGGCGGGGATTTACCGGGATGTGAAACTCAGGAGGGTGCAGGAGACACATATTCCATGGAATGGTATCTATGTGACGGTGAGGAAACTGGAAAACGGAAACTGGTCGCTGGATGCGGACACGGAAATCGTATGCAAAAGCAGGGCGCGGCTGGTGTATACCCTGTATGACAGAGAAGGAAAAGTTGTATGGAACAGTGAGGAAACGCTTCTGCCGCAGAAAGATACAATATGCCATACGACTACCGCACTTGTACACAATCCGACCTTGTGGGATGTGGAGAATCCGGCAATTTACCGGTTGGGGGCAGAGCTTTATACAGAGAATGGGAAAGTGCAGGAAGAGGAGGTATCCTTCGGATTCCGGGAGATTGCCTTTGACCCGGATCAGGGCTTTTTCCTGAATGGCAGACATATAAAGCTCAATGGCGTCTGCGAGCATCATGACCTGGGCTGTCTGGGAGCAGCTTTTAACAAAACGGCCATGCGGCGCAAGCTGGAGATATTGAAGAAAATGGGTGTCAATGCGGTACGTCTGACTCATAATATGCCCGCATCCGCGGTAATGGATTTGGGGGATGAGATGGGGGTTCTGATGATTTCGGAAGCCTTTGACATGTGGGAGCGTTCAAAAACCCCCTATGATTATGCCCGCTTTTTCCGGGATTGGTATCAGAAGGACGTAGCCAGCTGGATTCGGCGCGACAGAAATCATCCCAGCCTGATTATGTGGAGTATTGGCAACGAAATTTATGATACTCACGTGGATGACAGTGGACAGAGAATTACCCGGGAACTGCTTACAGAGGTAAAAAAGCATGACCCGAAGGGACACGCGCCGGTGACTATAGGCTCCAATTATATGCCCTGGGAAAATGCCCGGAAATGTGCGGACCTTGTGGAAACGGTGGGGTATAATTATTCGGAAAAATACTATGATGCTCATCACAGAGAGCACCCGGACTGGATTATTTACGGCAGTGAAACCTCCTCCACCGTACAGAGCAGAGGAATCTATCACTTCCCGTACAGGCAGTCCGTTCTGGCGGAGGAGGATCTGCAATGCTCTGCTCTGGGCAATTCTACTACCAGCTGGGGCGCAAAATCTTCGGAGAAATGTATTCTGGCAGAGCGGGATTGCAGTTTTTCCTGTGGGCAGTTTTTGTGGAGCGGATTTGATTATATCGGAGAACCCACGCCGTACCATACGAAGAATTCTTATTTTGGGCAGATTGACACAGCCGGTTTTCCAAAAGACTCTTACTATATTTATCAGGCGGAGTGGACAGATGTGAATCAGGCGCCAATGGTGCATATATTCCCCTACTGGGATTTCAATGAAGGGCAAAGCGTGGATGTGCGAATCTGTTCCAATGCCGCCGAGGTAGAGCTTCTGGTAAACGGTAAGAGCCAGGGCAGATACCAGATTGATCATCAGAACGGACAGCAGTTGACGGGGAATTGGATTGTCCCCTATGAAGCAGGAGAGATTGAGGCGGTGGCTTACGACGCCCAGGGGGCTGTGGTAGCAAGACAGGTGCGCCACTCCTTCGGTGAGACGGCAACCTTATGCCTGAAACCGGATAAGACAGAAGTGCTGGCCGACGGGGAAGATCTGATTTTCGTAGAAATTACGGCGAAGGACAACGAAGGGTATCCTGTGGAAAATGCAAACAATCCAGTGCGGGTTACGGTAGAAGGGGCCGGCCGCCTGGTAGGACTTGACAATGGAGACAGTACGGACCGAGATGAATATAAAGGCAGCCGCAGGAGATTGTTCAGCGGGAAATTATTGGCAGTGATTGCCGCCGGAAAGGAAGCGGGGGAGATTATTTTCTCTGCGGCGTCGCCGGGGATTCCACAGGTGAGTGCGAAGTTTACTGCAAAAGCCTGCGATGCGTCGGAGGGTATCAGCTTTACGGCTCACGGCGTGGAGAACGGACGTGGAGCGGAGCCGGGAAATGGCGGTGTTGGAGCAGGTGTGGACTCTGCGGACCGCAGCCCTGTGATGTCGGCGGAATCGGCTGTAAGAGATAGTTTGGACAGAAAAGCCGGAGACATGGAAGACATTTTCGTGCGTAAGATTGAGCTTACCTGTGAGACGGGGACGAAGCTTGACCAGGAGAATCCTTCCGCGATAGTGCATGCCCGTATTTGCCCGGCGAACGCTTCTGACAGAGAGCTGATATTTGCGCTGGTGGATGATGCGGGAATTCCTTCTAATCTGGCTAAGCTGGAGACAGAAGGAGACTGTGCGAAGATAACTGCCATAGGTGACGGCAGCTTCCTCCTGCGGTGTATGTCGAAATGTGGTCAGGATCATGTGGAGATTCTTTCTCAGCTTGATTTTACAGTGACGGGACTCGGCACTGTTTATGTGGATCCGTACGGCTTTGTCTGTGGAGGACAATATCAATATACCAAAGGCGAAGTAGGAAACGGGAATGAAAAGGGAGTGGCCACAGCCAGAGATGGAGAGACCCAGGTTGGCTACAGAAATCTGGATTTCGGAAGCTTTGGAGCAGATGAAATTACCGTACCGATTTTTGCTTTGACCAGCGAACCCTATCCCATCCAGATCTGGGAGGGAATGCCCGGGGAAGAGGGGAGTGTCATGGTGGCGGATGTGGTGTACCAGAAGCCTTCCCGCTGGAATACCTATCAGCCTGAGACATGGAAACTGAATAAGAGACTGAAAGGCATTACCAGCCTGTGCTTTGTGCTGAATCAGAAGGTGCACATCAAAGGGTTTTCCTTTGCCAGAAAGAATAAGGCCTTTGAAAAGCTTCTGGCCTGTGAATGTGACAGTGTGTATGGAGACAACTTTACCGTGACTGACAGAGGAATTGATGGAATCGGCAATAATGTAACTGTGGAGTTCTATGAGATGGACTTTGGAGAAGCCGGCACATCCGGCATTACCATATGCGGAAGAACGCCTCTTGAGAACAATGCCGTCCATGTGCGTTTCCTGAATGAGGATGGAGAAATCAAGCAGCTGGTAGAATTCCCCCACACGAAAGAGGCGGAGGAAATTCATTTTACGCTGGAAAAAGTGACAGGAACACAAAAGGTAGCCTTTGTATTCCTGCCGGGAAGTCAGTTTGATTTTGAATGGTTCCGGTTTGAAGCGTAATAATCCTGCGATGCTCTGTGCAGCTGTCCGGAGACATATTGCCTATTCCAGCATGTGCAGCTCCATTCCGGAAGGGGATTTGAAACGACGGTTGTTCAGCTGCCGGTATTCGCTGGGCGTACAGCCCTTCACAGACTTAAAAATGCGATTAAAGGTAGACAGACTGTTGAAGCCTGACTGCAGGGCGGCTTCTGTGACGGAAAGGTTCGGCGTAATGAGGAGCTTTTCCGCACAGGAAATCCGTTTACTTATGAGGTAGTTATAGCAGGTCATGCCGGTGAACTGCTTGAACAGCCTTGAAAAATGGAATTTACTGAAGCCGGTCTTCTCAGCCAGCGCTTCCACAGTCAGATTCTCGGCACAGTGATCGCTGATATAATTACAGATGGTCATAAATTTTTCTGCGTATTCATGCTGCTTGCCGGGCATGATATCCGGGAATTTGACCGTGGCATTTAAAGTCCTGCGGCCAAGCAGTGTAAAAAAGCGAAGCAAATGGGAATAAATGGATGTCTCCGCAAGAGGCTCGTTTCCGAAATATTCCCGTTCCACCTCCGAAAGACAGGCACACAATGCGCCGGAGAATTCCGGGTCATCAGATCTGCGGACCAGCATGTAGGGATGGAGAAGCGGAAACAGGGAGTTCATATCGCTTGACCGGAACATGGATGAGAAATCCAGCAGGGCAATCAGCCGCTCACCCTTTCCCGGGGGGGCAGATAGGGAGTGGAGTTGACCGGGAGGAATGAGAAGAATGTCTTCCTCATCCAGAGCAAAGGAGGTTTTTCCCACCGTTGCAGAATACTTTTTTTGGTAAGGCATGATAATTTCCATGGCCAGATGCCAGTGTATCGGATAGTCTTCGTTTTGTCTGTTGTGATAGAGGCGGATGCCTTCCAGATTTCGGTAGATTACGGTTTCCTGAGTGCCATTCAGAACTTCTATCATATCACTTTGTCTCCTCTCAATAGAATCAGAAATTGATAAATGGCAATTATTGCACAATGCAAAAGTTGCTATTTTTTTAGTGCGTTTTTCTGTGTAATTTCAGGAAAAAACAAAGGCAAAGCATGAAAAATTCAGTTAACATTTCAGCTTTGTGAAAGAACTATAAATAAGTATACACCAATTCAAAATAAAAAGTAAATATAAATATAAAAAATACAAATTGGTAAAATTTAAAATAGCAATATTTAAGCATAGTATAGCACAAAGTGATAGGAAAAAAATATACAATACGCTTATACTTTGAGTTAAGTCTGAAAAATAAATATACAAAATACCCAATAAGGCTTCGGCTTTATGTGGAGAAAGTCAGGGAGGTGATAAAAAATGGATTTTGAACGAGCATGGCTTTCTTACAGAAAGCGGACAGATGATTTGAACGGCCGGTATTTTGCTGTAGTGTATGGAGATTTTGACGACCCGGTGGTGAAGACGGCGGTTCGGGAAATCGGGAGAGCGGCTACGGAGATACTGGATGTGGAAACGGAACGGAAGAGCGGAACCCCGGGACCGGGTGCCACAGGTATCTGGCTGAAGCAGGAAGGGGCTTTCTCTGAAGAAGAGTATCGTATCTGCGAGAAGGATGGCCTGGTAGTAATTTCTGCCGGAGGACCCAGAGGAATTTTGTATGGAAGCTTTGCCTGTATTCGGTATCTTCAGACAGGACGCAGCTTAGAGGGAGCAGATTTTGAGGAGAAACCTTCCAATCCGCTGAGGATGCTGAACCACTGGGACAATATGGATGGAAGCATTGAGAGAGGATATTCGGGGAAATCTTTCTTCTTCCGGGACCAGGAAGTTCTGATCAATGAAAGAACGGTGGCCTATGCCAGACTGGCCGCTTCGGTGGGAATCAATGGGGTGGTGATCAACAATGTGAACGTCAGAGGGAACGCCACCCGGCTTATCGAAGAACCATATGCGTCCAAGGTGGCGGAAATGGCGGGAATTTTTGCAGAGTACGGAATCCGCCTGTTCTTAAGTTTGAACTTTGCGGCTCCTATGGAGTTGGGAGGGCTTGACACCGCGGATCCTCTGGACGAAAAGGTATGTCAGTGGTGGAAGGCGAAAATGGAGGAGGTATTTGTCCGAATTCCGAATCTGGGGGGCTTTCTGGTGAAAGCGGATTCGGAGGGGCGTCCCGGGCCGTTTACATATGGGCGGGATCATGCGGACGGTGCGAATATGCTGGCGGAAGCGGTGAAGCCCTATGGGGGGATCATTATCTGGCGCTGCTTCGTGTACAACTGTCAGCAGGATTGGCGGGATTATAAGACAGATCGGGCCAGGAGCGGGTATGACAATTTTGCTTCGCTGGACGGCAGGTTCCTTGACAATGTGATACTGCAGGTGAAGAACGGTCCTATGGATTTCCAGGTGAGGGAGCCTGTGCATCCGCTGTTCGGCGGTATGAAGGAGACCAATCAGATTCTGGAAGTACAGATTGCACAGGAATACACAGGACAGCAGCGGCATGTGTGCTATCTGATTCCAATGTTCCGGGAGATTCTGGCATTCCGTACCTACTGCAGGGAAGAAGCGGATACGGTGGCGGACATTGTCAGTGGAAGGACCTGGGGAAACGTACAGTGTGGTATGGCGGCAGTGGCCAACACCGGCGACGATGCCAACTGGACGGGACATGATCTGGCGGCAGCAAATCTGTATGGATTTGGAAGACTGAGCTTTAACACAGACCTGACGGCAGAGGAAATCGCAGAAGAATGGATTACCTGTACTTTCGGGGACGAACAGGGAAGAGAGATCTACTAAAATAAAAAAGAAAGCGGTGATGA
>CAQUWW010000006.1:0-2839 GCA_948896875.1 uncultured Acetatifactor sp.
GAAATATCTGTACGACATTCTGGCAATAAAAAAAGAAACGAGCAGGCCGTAACAAAATGTACGGTGAAAACCCATTTCTTACTATTCATGATAAGTCATTTCTCCTGTCCTGTCAATCCCTGATTTTGATTTTTTCTAGCCTTTTTTCTAAGCCCCACATCGGCATTTATTAAATATTTACATCTATCTGATTTGACTACAAATTATTGACAAACAATAATTTTCGTGATACTCTAATACCACAATTATTGTAAAACAATAATTTTCAGCCTGGTATGGCAGCAATTTTGCTGTCATGCAACAACTCAATCAGGAGGCCAATATGAAATATATCACATTCCCCTGGGAACAGCTGGGAGCATTCCTGCGCAGCCTGTCCCTGTCCGGTTCCGCCGGCAACCTTGCCGCATGGAGCCTGTTTCTCATCATCGGCGCCCTGCCCCTGGCACTCTGCGCCGTTCTGGCAGTCCGGCACAGGTTCCGCCGGGCGGACGCGCTGCTGCCTGTCCTGACAGTTGTGTTCTATGTCGCCCTCTGGTTCTATACGAATCCCAGCTATATGGATTTGTACCTCTCTCCTATTCCCACGGATGGATTCTCAAAATATTCCCTGGCAGCGGCAGTTGACTGCACCTTCCTCACCTGGCTTCTGCTTCGCTTTCTGAATAATACGAAAAGACCGGAACGCCGAAGGCTTCTGACCGGCCTGCAGATTCTGTTATCCTTATATGCGCTGATTCTGACCGCCGGCAGTCTGTGGCAGAATGGTACCGCATTCATTAACGCCAGGCAGAAAATGGAAGAAGTGAACACCGCCGCGGACCGGATGCAGCTGAATGTCAGCACCGTCTTTCTGATGCTCCAGGCCCTCACCGATCTCTTTCCTGCCATAGCGGAAGCGCTTTTGCTGGTTATAACCGCAGCTTTCATCAAAAGCTTTGCGAAAGACCCCTTCGGTATAAAGACTTTTTCCCTGCTGGAAAAGCTGAAAAAAGCCAGCGGACAGATTCTGATTCTGATCCTGCTCACCAACCTGAGCCTCACCCTCCTTCAGCTGCTTTTCTCCGGCTACATTTTAAACAGCTCCTACCTGCTTCTGTTCCCACTGACAGAAATCATCGTGGTTCTGGGCATCCGGCTACTGACTCTGCTCTACCTGGACGGGAAACGGTTGAAAGAAGACAATGATATGATTATATGACGATCAGGGTCCGGACAAGGCGCTGAATGATTACCAGACTTTAAAGAGGAACCCCTATGGCAATACGAATCTATCTGGATGAAATATTAAAAGAACGTCGCATGACTTCCAAAGAACTGTGCAGGCTGGTGAATATTACCGAGGCGAACCTTTCTATCCTGCGCAGCGGCAAGGCTAAGGGAGTCCGTTTCGGAACCATAAATAAGATATGTTACTATCTGCAATGCGACGTTGGCGACATTCTGAAATTCGATGGCAATCTGGACGAGGAGGATTCTGACGATGAACAATAATCGAGCGAACGAGGCTGAATTTCATGCACTCAAAAACGGAAATGCATCAAAAAATAGAAATGTACTCAAACACAGAAATATACGCAAAAGTAAAAATGCATCCGGCAGAAATTTTTCCTGCAAAAAAGCTTCTGCCGCATCCTTGTGTCTGGCGGCAGTTCTCTCCCTGAGCGGCTGCAGTCTGGCTCTGGAGGAAGCCCAGTCCCAGCCAGGCCAGGACCGGCTGGCCGGTGTCTTTGTGACCACAGAGTATATCCGCCAGGGCACGCCGGAAATCGAAATGAACAGCCAGGGAGAAATCACATTCAAGGAGACGACAGAGAAGGTTTACGGAACCCTCAACAGGGAAAATGACAGCTCACAGCCTCCCATCACTTTTCCCGGGCTGGAAGGCTATGGCCTGTACTGTCTGGAATTCCCGGAAAAAGATTTCGACGGCACCGGCGTTACAATCAACGACAGCGAAGAGCGCATGGTCAGTTATTATACCGGCGATGACTTCTTTACGAATTTACACTTTTCTTCCACAGACCAGGAGGAAGGCGCCGAAGGTTCCTTATATGTCAGCACAGATTCCGCTTTTAATTACTTCTTTAATCCGGTATATCAGCAGAAAGACGGTCAGGTATATCTGCTGCCCGGCACCGGCATTTCCACATCCTATTTCGTAGACGGTCAGAAATATAGCCATGACACTTCACAGTCCATAAGCCGGAATATGGATGGCAGGGAAGAGACCAAAAGCTATTGTTTTAAAGTCAGTATCGTGGCGGCCGACCCTCCTGTGGACACAGAACTGCTCTTCATGAGCGAAGACCATCAACTGCTCAAGTCTCTGAACGCTGCTCAGCTGGATGCCTTCTTTGAAAAGGAAGTTCCGGAGCTGGAGCTTTCCGCAGATGTGGCCTACCTGATTCTGCAACAGAAAACGAAGGACAGCATGGAAGACACCCACCAGCTTTTCGACCGCGGCACAGAAACGTTATCCTACATGGTACCCGCGGAAAATCATATGCTGCGCGAACTCCAGATTTACCTGGTCTGGCCGGGCACCGATCGGTAGGCTTCCTGCTGGCATCCCGCCTTTTCTAAGGCCGTCGGCGCTTTTTCAAGTTACAGGATCCACAAACGCCCTATGCCGCTACGAATCCTGATAATTGCCTTACACTTTAACCGAAACCTCGGAAAATAAGTCGTTTGGCCTGTTTCTGCATAGTTGTTTCCGCACAGTTCCCAAGTCTGCGAAAGCCACACGCTCACCCCCGGCGCTCCCTTCGGCGCCGGGATGTGATTTTATAAAGCTCCTCCGTGGCCAGTCTCGTCTTCGCCACCACATCTCCGCCTT
>CAQUWW010000006.1:2849-4974 GCA_948896875.1 uncultured Acetatifactor sp.
AAGCAGTAATAAAGCATATCCCCGTTTCCGATACAGATCATATCTCCCACTTCATACCAGTAATAGTCGGAATAAAGACTGTAGGAGGCCCCGGGCTTCTGGGTGTAATCCAGTCTGCCGTCACAGCCTGTGAGGTGAAATCCATCCGCCGTGTGCACAAGCCGCCCGTTGCCCACCCTGTAGATACATTTTGTATTCACCATCATACAGATTGTGACAGGTACATCCAGACGATAGGTGCCGCTTTCCAGCTCCTTCCGCACACTCTCCCGCTCCCAGCGGTACCAGTCCGGTATATGCCGAAATTCCGTCACTCCCTCTGCCGCCTCCATGTAGCCATATTCCGTCAGCTCATATTTTTTCCCGCATTCCCCGCAGGAAAGCCCGGTACCTTCTCCCAGCATCTTTCCCTCTGTGCCGCAGCGAGGGCATTTATACAGAACCCGGTTCAGGCAGTCCGCCCGGAAGGTCTCCTCGATCCGGATATGGTTCTCCTGCTGCCAGCGGAAATTGTCAAAGGAAAACTGTTCCCTCAGGATCTCATTCAGCTCTTCCGCCGTTTTCTCCCGGATATCCTCCGGAGACAGCAGATATTCCATATCCGCCGACACATCCACCCGGCGAAGCTTTAGATTATTATAGAGCGGGTCCCTGGCAAAAGCGCCGTAGGTACGGATCATCACCACAGGAACTCCCAGAATCTTCAGGCATTTCCCCATGCTGTCCGGCAAAGGGGTGGCCGTACCGTCAAAACTGTAACTGGCCTCCGGAAACATAAGCACGGAGCTGTCCAGCTTCTTCAATGCATGCAGCATGTCACGCACCAACGTCATATCCGTAATAAATTTCTTCGTTGGAATACAACCAATGGCACGCATAAGCCAGTTTTTGCCCACAAATCCATCGGAAGTACAGACAATGTTAAACGGTCGGGGATAGAGAATCGAAGACGCGATTTTCAGATCAATGAAGCTGGAATGGTTCATCAAAATCAGGCAGGGCTCCCGCCTGCCCAGTCTCTCCATACCAATTTCCCGATGTTCAAAATGGGTGACCCGCAGATCGGGCAGAGACAAAATTTTCAGCAAAAATCGGAACATCCACATGGGCCGCACCGGACTGCGGTGCCGTTCCACAGACAGTGCCAGTACCTCTTCATACGCCTTTTCTTTTATTTTTATCTTCATAAGTGTCCTCCGCCCTCAAAATTTCTCTTGTGTCCGCCTTCTCCAGATCTGCCTTTGTCCTTTGCGGCCATCCGACTGTTTTCTGTCACGAATAGCCCTTCGATTATAGAGTTCGCGAAGCGGTTCCTATAATAAGGTCATTATATCATTATTTTATACAAAAAGATACTGTATTCACGTTAACTTTTATAGATTTGTCTGTGGCAATAGAAGGATGCATATTGATATAGTTGACGGTTTTGTATATAATAATGCTGGATTTAAATGTTGACAACGAAAAGAGGAGAAAAATGAAGACAGTTTTTATTACCAGTACCTTTAAGGATATGCAGGCAGAAAGGGATGTGCTGCATCAGCGGGTTTTTCCAAAACTCCGTAAAAAATTGGAAAAATATGGGGAGGATGTACAGGAGTTGGATCTGCGCTGGGGCGTGGACACCAGCCAGATGTCCGAGGAGGAGAGCGGAAAGGCTGTCATCGAGGCGTGTATCGATGGTATCGACCGCTGCAAGCCTTATATGGTGGTTTTGCTGGGCAACCGTTACGGCTGGATCCCGGACCGAAAGGTAATCGAGGATACGGGAGATCCGCGGGTTCTTGCCTGGTGCGGAGTGGAATCCAGCATTACACAGATGGAAATTCTCTATGGAGCGCTGTCCGGACAGGAACGTATGGACAAGTGTGTGTTCTGCTTCCGCGACGAAGCTTTTCCATCACAGATACCGGAGAAGGCGCGGGCCGTGTATGCGGCGGAAAGCCAGGTACATAGAGAGAAGCTGGATAAGCTGAAGGAAGAGATCACAAAGCGTGAGGATGCCAGGATATTTCATTATGATGCCATATGGTCGGAAGAGGACGATGGGCCCGGCGGCCTGGAAATATTTGAGGAGCAGATAACCGAGGCCCTGTGGGACATGCTTTCGGGAGATCTGGATCTG
>CAQUWW010000006.1:4984-59818 GCA_948896875.1 uncultured Acetatifactor sp.
GAAAATGACCGGATGCGGCGTCGGGAAGAACAAATTCTGAGGGATGCGAGGCTGACAGCCGGACGATACCTTTCGACCTATGTGAGCCGGGGCATGGATCAGGAAGATGGGGCAAACGCAGTGCTGGGACACCGGGCCTTCTGGTTTCTCGGAGAAGGAGGCAGCGGGAAAAGCGCCATGATGGCCAAAATTTCCGATTATGCCGAAAAGGCCGGAGCCAAAATCTTTTTATATTATGGTTCAAATCCGGGATGTGCTTCGGTGGATACCCTGCTGTCCGTACTGCTTTACTGGCTGTCTCAGGCGGATGGAAGAGAGGAAAGCGTAAGCTGCTTTTCCCTTTCCCTGCAGGAGAAGAAGGAAAGGCTCACGGAGGCTCTGTCCCGGGAAAGGGAGTATGATTTCGCGCTTCTGATCGACGGAGTGGATCAGATGGAGGAAGGCACGATTTCTGTCATGCAATGGCTGTCCCGGACGCTTGTACGCAAGACTCCTCTATGGCATGGACTGGCTGTAAGCTCTTCCACAGAATATGCCGGGCGGTTCCAGGCTCAGATCGAAGAATGTTTTAGCCAGAGAAGTTTGGTCCCTCTGACCACCGTAGAGCTTGACGCTATTATCCGGGGACATGCGGCCCGCCGTGGGAAAAAGCTGGACGAAGCGGTGGTGGACTGCCTTCGCCGTAAGAAGGGCTCCAGAAATCCTTACTATCTGTCGCTGGCATTGCAGCGTCTGTTTATGATGAACCGGGAGGAATTTTTGCAGGCCGAAGAGCTGGCGGCAGGCATGGAAGGACTTTCCGCTTATATGCGGCAGAAAATTGAGGAACTTCCGGAGGAGCTGAGGGAAATGACGGTGAGTGTGCTGGAGGATACCGCGTCCAAGCTGACAGGGCACCTTCGCCATGCAATGCTTAGACCGGGATTCTCGCTGGCCCAGCCGCTGCAGATTTTGAGGCTGCTGGCCCAGAGTATGGACGGCCTGTGCCTGGAGGAAATTGAAGAACTGCTGGCCGGACAGGGACTGGCGTTTCCTCCCGTATATATGGAACAGTTATTCAGCTATCTCTATGATTCCTTTGGAAGCTCCGAACAGGGAACATGGAATTTCAAACATCGTATCCTGCGGGAAAGCCTGCTGGGACAAATGAAACCGGAGGAATTGGCACAGGGATGGCGTCTTTTGCTGGAGTACTATGAATCCAAAGGCACACGAGAGAGAGAATGCCTTTACTATGCCTGGATGCTTCGGGATGCAAAGGAGGCTGCCCACAGCCTGTGCAGAGTCGCGCAGGCGGCTCCTGTTGAGACTGCCTCCCGCCTTATCGCTCCGGTTCTGACGCAGATGCTGGCCCGGGAGGATGGGCAGGCTTATTTTGCAGAATTGTTGGAATGCTGCAACAGTCATGGCACAGGTATCCTTTTGCAATTCTTGATAGAGCAAAAAGAGGAACTTCTGCACTGGCCGCAGATTTCGGATATTTTGCTGAAGCTGCTCCACACGGCGGAGCTTGAAGGCCCGCTGCGTTTTGCCTGCGCGACGGCACTGTTTCCGGCCGTCTATTGGAGACTGGATATGCAGGCAATACAGGAGGTGTGGAGGGCACAGATACAGGCTTTGGAGGCGCCCGGCTGCCCGACCGGGGTCCGCAGCCTGGTTCTGGAGCATACCTGTCAGCTGTTTCTTGAGGAGACATATCGACCTCTTTATAAGGAGACGGCAGAATTTATTATCCGCTTGAAGGAATTGTGGAAAGAAGAGGCCGGCGTGGAAACGATTCCCGTATCGGAAGCGGATGCCGGAGATGCAGCGGCGCCCGGTTTGAAAGAGGATGCCGGGGAAGACAGGGGATTTGTGTCGGAAGCATTGGTTACATGGGCCCGCCTGGCCGCGGAGGAGGCTGAGGTACAGGGAGAGGACCAGGAACGTTGGTTGGAAGCCTTGGCCCGACTGGAGGAAAAGGCTGCGGATGTGGAGGACGACGGTCTGGCATGGCGAAGCCATACGGCTGCTATGGCCGTGAGAGTCGGCCAGTACCAGGCAGGGAACCGGTTGTTGAAGAAGCTTCTGCCGCAGCTGGAGAAAAACTATCTTATTACAGGCAGTCTGCAGGCGGCGCTGCTCTGGGAAACAGCATTGGCAGCCAGATCCTGCGCAGTAAAAGAGGACTATGCGAAGCAGTATGCCGAACAGGCTTATGAAATATGGAAGGAGCTCCAGGCCGGATTTTGTGTCCCGGGGAGTCTCCTGACCTATGCCAGACTTTGCAGACGGATGTATGATATTCACCGACAGGCGGGAGAAAACACCTCGGCGGAGACCTTTCTGGAGGAAGCTCTACAGGCAGGTGAACAGCTAAAGGAGCAAATGGCAGGAATGCTTCCGGAGGAGACGGAGCTTTTCCTTTTAAAGCTGCGCCAGGAGCGAATCGGCCTGGTAAGGCAGGGAGGGAGGCCCTGGGAGCACCAGGAACGCCAGGAGGCGGATTTTGCCATATTGGAGGAGGGGTATAACCGAAGTGTGGAAAGCTCCGGCCGCCTGCAATCCTTACTGGAGCTGGAGCAGGTATACCGGGAAGAGCTGGCCTACTATGACTGCTGTCACAGGGAGAGCGGGCTGATCTCTGCCGCCAATAAGCTTTTAAAGGCAGATCAGCTGCTGGAGAGTCAGGAAATTCAATATGTGAGCTGGGAAGTACAGGAGAGCCGCCTGCAGCTGGCGGAGCTTTTGTATTGGTATGGTTATTATAAAAACGCACAAGCACTGACGGAACAGGTATTTTCCATGTTTTCCGGACAGGACGGCAGATGGCTTGCCAGGAATGGAAAATTGACGGAGCGCCGCCGTCGCAGTATCCGCTTCTACCTGATGCAGGCAAAGCTATGCCTGCAAAAAGAGGGAGAGGCGGAAACAGGAATTTCCTATGCGCTGAAAGCAGCGGAAGAAATCGACCGGCAGGAAGAAAATCAGGAACCGCTCCCCGCTTCGGACAATCCTCTTCGAAGCGAGCTGTGGGTTGTGTGCGGGCGATTGTTTTCGGCGGCTGGAAAGACAGACAGTGTGGTGGAAATTCTGGAGCGGGCGGACCTGTACTGGAAGGAAGAAGCCCGGAAAAATGCGGCGCTCCATGGCCAGAAGAAGCGCTGGCAGCTGTTGGAATATTGCCGGGGCCTGGCGCTGCGTGCAAGGCTTGGGGAGGATATGGCACCCATGAACAAAGCCACAGCATCCCTGGCGTTTCTGACGGAATGCATGGAGAATGGCGATGCCTCCACCTGGGAAGCGCTTTACCGGGAGCTGATGAACGCCTGCAGATTTTACTGGAAAAGGCGCGGGGCCGGGGAGACGATGCCTGGGAAGCTGATGGCCGCGATGCTGCCTGCCCTGCAGACGAAGGCGGCAAAGGGAGAGCTGTCAAAGGAAGAGAAGCTTCTGTTCGCCGAGTTTTCCGTGGAGGGCGAGCGCTGGGACCGTACTTCCGGTGCAAACGGCCGCTACCTGCCGAAGGAGGAAGGTCTCCAAAGAGTCATCGCCGCACAAAAAGAACTGGGCAACGGCAGTCGGGAAGCCCGGGCCGATATGCGCCTTTTTACGCTGTACCTGCTGAAAGGGCAATATGACAAGGTGTTATTGACTCCGTTGCCTGCGGCGGAACATTTGTGCAGGGACGAATTGATCTATCTGCAGATAGTCCTTCTGTATATGAGCGTAGCCCCCAGCCTGCGGTTTGGCAAGCCGCCAAAAAAAGCGCTGATGCCGGAGATATCCCGGTTGCTTTCAGGGGAATTCGCCGACCGCGAAGTCTTTGCGATGCTCTATATAGAGCTCCTGGGCCTTTTGGCGGACTGCCAGTGGAAATGGGAAGAGGTATCTGCCGAGGCGAAGGAAGCGGCCGGAGAAGCAGCGGAGGAAAAGAAGGAGACTGGAGAAACGGCGGCAGAGAAGGCGGCCGGAGAAGCGGCGACGGAGAAGAAAGCGACGCTTGAAGAGGCAGCTGCGGGGGCAAAGACGGCGCTGAAGGCGCTGACACGGATAGGAGAAGCAATGGAAAGGCTGGAACGGACAGAGCTTGCCCAGACCCAGCTTCCGGTCTGGGCACTGACGCTGGCGGAACGGCTGCGGACAGCCAGAGAGACGGGCGTCCTGCAGATAGAGCCAAAAGACTGGCTGGACGTGTGCAATCTCTGTGACAAAGCAGCGCGCGCTGTTTATGGCAGTACGAAAGACGAGAAGAAAAAGAATTCTACTTTGCTGATGCTAAATGATTGGAATATGGAACAAGCCAAAGCGTATCGGGAAACGGGAAACATCAAGAAGAGCGCTCGTTTTTATACAATGGTATTTCGCCAGGCCGACCAGTTTTGGCAGCAAATGAAACCGGAATATCTGGAGCGGCTGTTGAAAATCTGGCGGCAGGTGATGCAGGATATAGAGGCAGACGAGACACCCGGCGAATATTTTCTGAAAGACTGGCATGAGGCTTTTGATCAGGGGATGCTCCTTTTACAGAGGCTGTATAGCCTCAGCGGGGACGCCAGGTGGCTGGAAGAGCTGGAGAAGGAGTCGTTCTCTTACCTGCAGCGCCTGCAAACCAGGGATATGCCGGAGTTGGCACAGAAGGAGCGGCCCGATATCCTTAAGAGAGTAATTTCCCGGGCAAGAGAGGCGATTTACCAGGCGGTACAGGATAAGGCTCAGCCTGAGGATGAATGGCTGCGACGTTATCTCCACGTGACTGAGGATGAGATCGAAATTCTGGGAGAAGGGGATGCCGCAGAGCAAAATCAGTTGCTGGACGAACTATATGCGTTAAAATATCAATATCCCCAGAATAAGGCATCCATTGTCCGCCTGACCGACCTTGCGGTGCAAAAACACAGCGCCGCCGACAGTGATTTGATGTACTTGATGATGCAGGCGGTACGGGACCTGGGAAGCGGGGCGGAAATGACGGAAGTATATGCCTACATTGAAAAACGGCGGGCCGGAATGCCTTCTTCCATGGGAAAAAGCCCAAATCCACAGCCATGATTTTGGCAATTTTGACGGAAAATGGTTTATTTTTCCGTCTCCTCTTGTTTCCCGACGGGTGACGTGGTATAATATTTACAAAGTGCACATGATATATATGTCCATATAAACATCTTTATCGAAAGGAGGCATGACAATGGGAGCTGTAATCAATACGGTTTATAATAATTATCTGACTACCTATACTCCAAAGCCATTGACCAAATATGATTCCCACAAAAAGAGCGAGCTTCGCAATGTATACAATTCCATTGTCAAGTTAAATAAAGACGCTCCATGGTACCTGCCTACCACAAGCAAGGATGCTCAGCAGTATGCCATCGAGTTAAAAGAAAATGCACGCGGACTGCACAATACCATCGCACAGCTGGGCGGTCTGGAAAAGGACGGACTCTTCCGCAAGAAGAGTGCGTATTCTACAGATGAAGGTGTGGCTGTCGCTTCTTATATCGGGGGGGAGAATGTCAAGGAAGATCTCCCTGATTTTGAGCTGGAAGTTCGTTCTCTGGCGTCCTCTCAGGAAAATCTGGGGCTGTTTCTCCCCAGTAATGCCAAGACATCGCTGGCGCCGGATACTTACTCCTTTGATATCGGTATCAACGATATGAATTATGAATTTCAGTTCTCAGTGGGAGAGGCCGAGACAAATCGTGATGTTCAGGACCGCCTGGTACGTCTGATCAACAATTCCGACATCGGCATCCGGGCTTCCCTGGCTGAATCAGAGGGCCGCACTTCTCTGCGGCTGACTTCAGAGGCCACCGGGCTTACTCCCGGAAAGGAACAGATCTTCACCGTCAGCGACGACCATACCAGCAAGACTGCCGGCGCCGTTGAATATCTGGGATTGGATTATGTCAGCAGAGAGCCTGCCAACGCACAGTTTATTGTCAACGGCAAGGAAAGCTCCGCGCCGTCCAATCACTTTACGCTGAATAAATTGTTTGAAGTGCATATAACCGGAATCAGCCCGGAAGATCAGCCCGTTCGAATCGGTCTGAAGACGGACGTGGATTCCCTGACCGACAATGTGAATCATCTGGTAGGTGGTTATAATGATTTTATCAAGGCTGCTTCTTCCTACCTTGAGACACAGTCAAAAAGCAGGCAGTTGGTGCGCGAGTTAAGCGGCATTGCTTCCGTTTACAGCAATTCGCTGGAGCCTATGGGCCTGAGCCTGCAGGCGGATGGGACACTGGATGTGGACAAAGACACTCTCCGTCAGACAGCCGTTCAGTCTCCGGACATCAATGAGACATTTGGATCTCTCAAGAATTTCTCCAATATGCTGCTGCGCAAGAGCAATCAAGTGTCGCTGAATCCTATGGATTATGTGGAAAAGGTTATGGTGGCTTATAAAAATCCAGGCCATAACTTCATCAATCCCTATGTTACCAGCGCTTACACTGGAATGTTGTTTGATGGATATTTCTAAAAATCGGATCGCATGGAGGCATTGTGTTCCCGGAACGGGACTGATACCTTTCCCCAAAGCATCCTGATATGATAGATACACTAAAGGAAGAGGATGTCACAAGTCATCTGCTTATGATGATTTTGCGACATCCTCTTATTCATGACATTAGAATTCTATTCTTGAATTCTAATGTTCTTTGATTCATGACAATAGAAGCCTCGCGAAGCGTAGATTCTATTGTTTTACGGTTTGCCGGATTTTCCGTATGTATCTCTCGTTTTACGGATTACTTGTCCTGCTTACCTCTTTTTCCCTTTGCCTTATACTTATCAATCTGTACGAAATCATCCATCAGTTCAAGGATTTTATCCCGTCCATTCTGATTCAGCTTTACATAATACTGCATGACACGATTCTCCAACAGCTGTGCTCCCAGAGAAGTATCTCTTTCCAGAGAAGAAAAGTCAACAGGGTTCAGGCTCAGCTTATCGCACATCTTGATAACGGTGCCATAAGCCATTCCCTCTATACCACGCTCCAGTGCCGTAACCAGAGTGCTGTACGGGATTCCCATCTCCAGTGCAAACTGACGTACACTGCGATACTGTCCCAATATCTCTTTCTTTAAAATTTCTGCTTTTGTCATTTTTTTCCTCCATATCAAGCATCGGTTAAACGTACAAGAATAATATACGATTTTCCGTACGCCATTTCAAGAGATATTCCAAAAATTAATAATTTAATGGACAAATTTTAGAATTCCTTAATAATTTTAAGCCGTTTTTTCGGTAAAACCCTTACTTGCAGCCCTTTCCTACCCAGCGTAAATCACACAATATACACCTCAGGCTCATTCAAAATCAGATCTGTAATGCCTTTCTGCTCCAGGGGCGCCAGGTCTAATTTCGTTCCCGTAGACTTCTCCGGATACAAATGTCCGGACATCCAGGCCCGCACCGTGTATCCCCGGAACCGCTCAGGCGGAATATCGATTCCCTGCCAGAATGGATGCAGATCATCGGCACCGCATCCTCCCTTTAACTTATACAGGCAATCTGATATCCTGCCGTCCAATATGCCGATCCTGGCCTTCGGGTCCAGATTACGGATATGCTCCAAAGACAAAGCGTTAAAGGAAGAATACACGATGCTCTCCTGCAGTCCTCTGCGGTGAACCAGGTCAATAATCTTCTCTTCCATTCCCTCATAGGGAAACCTGCCATTTTTCAATTCTATGTTGATCTTCATTCCTTCCCGCAATCTGGACTCCAGAAGATCCAGCACTTCCTCCATGGTTGGTATCTGTTCCGCCCCCCCATTTCCTGCGTCTATTTTCAACTTTTTCAATTCCGACAGGGAAAAAGTCCGCAGCTCTCCTGTTCCGTCGGTGGTTCTGTCCACCTTTTCATCATGGCATACCACCATTTCACCATCTCTGGTCAGCTGAATATCCAGCTCAATCCCAGCCAGTTCCTTCAACGCAGCCGCCTTTTCAAAAGCCAGCAATGTATTTTCCGGATAATTCTGACTGCATCCTCTGTGTGCCCAAATCCTCATGTTGTTTCTCCTCTCCTGTCGGTACTTCAGCAAACTGTGGCATACCATTCCTTTGCCTTTTCATTCTTTCAGTTCATCAATATCTGTCAGATTCACACCTGCCACATTCAAAATTGCTTTTAAGGTAAGATATTTCTTTTTCAATTTTGCATATGTTTTCTCTGCATTCTCTTCCCTGGCCAAAAGCATGTACTCCTGAATTTCTTTGAAGTCATCAATCGCCGCCTTCATAATTTCAAGACCGTTTGGCATAAACTCACCTGCTTTCTCTCAACATTTGACTACGTTTACTCTCATTATAGCAATCAATAAATACTGTGTAAAGTATTCTCCCTATCGGATGTCGATATAGTACTTTCTGTCCACATTCAACAGCCAGGCCAGATAGCAAAACGCACTGTTGGACATAAGCATTGCCTTACATTTACTCATCAGCTGCAGATCCAGATAGTTTTTCCCATGTATATTCCCTTCCACATAGGTGACGTTTTTAAACTTTCTGAACCCCAACTCATCCCCATGCTCTTTGCACCAGGGTATATCATCGGAAAAAACAAACAGTTCCCATTGTCCCGGAATCGTGAGCTTAAATTTATCAATACAGTAGCGATACCAGTTGGGATTCAGGGACCATCCCAACGCCACATAATCTCCTCTGCGGATATGCAGCGACACCGAATTCCCATTCTGAATCTGTTCAAGATACGCCAGGTTCCTCTCATCTGTAATCTCCGGAAATGTAAAATCCTTCAGGAGGACTTCTCGATGCCTCTCAAACCACTTTGCATTTACCCAATACCCATGATAATACACATTGTCCGGCAGATCCTGAATCTCCGGACAGTACTGATTGGTAGGGGTCTGAACCACTCTCCCCTCAAAGGGATTGAAGGTCTTGTATCCGTCCCCTACTTCAGACACCATGTACATTTCAATGCCATTCTCGTTTAGAATCTGAGGGACACTCTTTCCTCTCCGGCGTTCCTCCAGAATAAATTCCCATACCTCTGTGTCAAAGCATTCGCTCAGCATATGCGGTCTGATTCCAAATACCTTTTCCAGCTCATAACCGTTATGTACGGTATTTAATGCAAAATAGGAGTCATCCATATAGATCACTTCTCCCGGATGGGACAACTCATAATCTCTGGTAAAAATATATTGAAATGCCTGGTTTGCCAGGCCACCGTTGAGGAATTGTATCTTCATCTGTCAATCTCCATTCGAAACTCCGGGAATTATAAAGTCTTCTGCCATATCCCGGCAAACTCCTTCATCTCAACCTTGCTTCGCAATATCCGTTGACAGCTGTTCCTTCCACCGCCGAATCTCCGCATCCCCAGGCAGCAGTGGCTCCAGCTGATTCACGACTCCCAGCGCCGCCTCCAGCTGTCCTGCGTCAATCAGCACACGGATTTTCGTCTTGATCTGTCTGGCAAGGACCTGCATTTCTCCCGCGGCCTGCCGGGCTTCCTGTTTCTGTCGCTCCATCTCTCCGTTCAGCCAGGTCAGGTAGCGTTTCATTACGCTGTCCAGTCCCGGCATCAGCTTTCTAATCGACTTTATGGATTCCACAGCCTTGTCATATCTGTCTGCCTCTATTTCCTCCAGCATGTCTTTCATATGATATGCCGCCTGGCATTCCACTGAAAGAACATCCGGCATTTGTTCTATCGTCTCCGGACGATACATCCGATCGCACAATGTGGTCAGGCAATTCGCATACTCTCGGAGCCCTGACTCGATATCCTGAATGATGGCATTCTCCGCACCGTTCACGGAGCCTGTTCCTGTCTCCGCTCCTATATCCGCCGCCTTCTTTGTACTGTGCGCACTGTAATAAGCCCTCCACACCAGCATCCGCAATGAATCCGGCACCATCGCTCCGTCTATCTGATCATTCCACCACTCAATATCCGTACTTCCGCTGTTTTTATAGAAATGAAGAACTCCATCGTTCCACAGGTAAAAGGGGATTTGCTCCAAAATCTGTCCTCTTGATGCTCCCAGCTTCTCTGCCGCAGCCATCATATCGCAGCTCTTCATCAGCGGCATGCTCTGGTTCATTTTTTCCCATACTTCCCGGGCAAGATCTTCCACTTTCTCAGAAGTATACTTCTTGTGCCCTTTCTCGAAACCACTCTCCTCACCGCTTGATACCTGCTGTTCTTCGCCCTCTGCTTCGACATCGACTCCCGACGTTTCTCCCTTCGCTTCCGATCCGGCATCAGTTCCTGATACTTCTCTCTCCTGCTCCGATGCGGCGCTTACAACTTCTGCCAGCTTGAAGAACCAATGGTCTGATTCCACTCCCGCAAAACTTGCCACTGTTTTCGTATTGTTCCCATACCAATTACAGACCTCCATGATAGTATCTACTATGTACTGCTCCAGTTCCTTGCGGCCTATAATAATACTGCACATTTTGATATAGTAGGTTCTCTCCGCGGCATCCGCATCCGGAATCCGGCTCACAATGGCACGAAGCATCTCATTGCTGATAAATACGGCATTCCCATGCCACTCCAAAGCCTCAAACCACTTCCACGCAGTCTCCGCCTCCCCCAGACGGGAAGCCGCACGCACCCCGTTCCCCAGCACTACACTGCGGTTCCGGGGCTCAAAGCACTCACTGGTCATAATGGTGACAAACTCGATATAAGTGTCCGGATTTTTCTGATACTTTTGCCACATATCCCAGTACAGTCCCACATGCTCCATACACTTCTCAAATTCATTCTTCTCTATGTAGGCAATAGCCAAATCGCCGGATATGACAGCGCGCACCATAGGATCAAGCTTTTCTTCTGCCAGGTGCTTCTCACCCCTCTCGATGGCATCGTCATATCGTTTCAGCACAATATAACAGTCAATCTCATTGGAAAAAAGTGAATTCAGACAGAAATCTTCCTCCACTCTTCCCTTTTTTGACCAGGAAATCCCGTCCAGCGACATTTCCAGAGACTTTTCCGGCTGCTCTATGGCATTGTACTCCTGGGCCAGCTGCAAAGTGTGCTTCATGTTCTTAGGCGCTTTTTCGTGCTCCTTTAAAAGCAGGCTGACATTCCGCATAGAATGCGCCCTTGCATCCTCTTTTGTCTTAAATGCATAGCCGTAATGATGCACATAAGCAGCAAATTTCTTCACCTCTCCCGGAACCCTGTTGAAGTTCTCATGAATAGAATAGACAAACTTGATGTCCGGTTCCAGCCGCACCATTCTGCCTACCGGCAAGTCAGTGTATACATTACTGCCGTCCGCCAGATAATTCCTCTGAATATAAGCTCCCAGACCATATTTTTTATATTCTCCGGAGTTAAAAAAGGTAATGAATTCCGTCACATCCTCGAACCACTCATCGTCATCCAGGAACATGAACCACTGGCCCCTCGCCTGCCTCAGCCCTGCATTTCTGGCTTTGGAAAAGTCATTGCACCACTCAAAATCAATGATGTGATCCGTATATTCCTCGATAATGCTCCGCACCTGTTCCCCGCAGCCCGTATCTGTCAGAATCAATTCCGACGGCACCTGCTCCAGAAGCGGCTGAATGGAATCCAGACACTTCCGCACAGTCTCCGGACGATTGGAGATCAAAAGGGATATGGTCAGTATAATTTTCTTGCTCATTGTTGTCGTTTTCCTCCGTACCTGCATGATTGTCGTTTTCGGCAATCTTTACTTATTATATCGGCACCCATGGCGCTTTACCCAAGTTGTCTCAAATCACATCCGAACCCGGTTATTTCATAAGTTCTGCTATATTTACACTCAAATCCCCATAAATTCCTACCACAATGTCCCTGTCAAAGGGAAAAATAATGGGCGCCACATCCTCTTCAAAGCGGTAAACAGTGGTACACTTTTTTGCCGGATCCACAATCCAGTACTCTCTGACCCCAGCCTCCATGTACAATACCATCTTCGTACCATAATCCATCTTCCGGCTTCCGGGAGACACAATCTCAACAATAAAATCCGGTGCGCCGTCACAACCCCGATCCGTCAGTTTGCTTTTATCACAGATGACGCTGATATCCGGTTCCACCCACCTTTCGTCATCCGCATTCAAATTTACGGCAAAAGGAGCCGGAATGATTTCGCATTCTCCCCCATTTTTTTCAATATAGTTCCCTAACATTCTGGAGAGCTGTATAAGCAATTTCTGATGCATATAATTGGGCGGCGCCATATTATACAGCTGACCGTCGATCAGCTCCGCCCGATGCCCCTCCGGCAGATTCCAATAGTCCTCTGATGTATAAACTTTTTCTTTCAGCAGATTCATAGGACACCCCTTTCTACGTTTTACCAGAAATCTTTTCCCAGTGGTTTTCTTCTGTTTCATTATGGTATTTATAGCCATCCGACCGTTTTCTGCCATAAGTAAGGTCATTATACCGTATTTCACATAAATATGCAAATAGAAAGCATCTCCTGTCCCCTCATCCATTTTCTGATATGCCGGATTCCGGCTCAATAAAGCCTCTAATCCTTTTCTATCCCTTCGAAATGGCAATATCGCAAATAATTCTTTCTGTGAAAATCAGCAGAAACGCTTTCATACCTTTAGAAATGATCGTTTGAACATATTGATCAGAATTAATCGTCCATCTGTAAATAGTCTAATGCATCTCATACAGCTTGTCAAGAAAAAAATACGGTGTGGGATAAATCCCACACCGTATCCTCCAGTCCCATTCGGGACATCTGGTTTGTACTTTTAACCAACAATGTCACAATTAGCCTAACAGAGACAGAACGCCCTGGTTGCTCTGGTTGGACTGTGCCAACATAGCCTGACCAGCCTGTGCCAGGATCTGGTTGTTGGAGTAAGTAACCATCTGCGTAGCCATATCTGTATCGCGGATCTGGCTCTCAGCAGCGGTGGTATTCTCAACAACGTTATCCAGGTTGGCAATGGTGTGCTCCAGTCTGTTCTGGATAGCACCGAGGGTTGCTCTCTGATCGGAAACCTTCTGCAGAGCATCGGCGATAACGTCGATAGCTGCAGTAGCCTTATCATCATTGTCACCGCTGATGTCCAGACCATTCACGCCAAGTCCTCTTGCACTCATCTGTGCAATGTTCATAGCGATCTTGTTGTCATCGGAAGAATCAGCGCCTACATGCAGGCTCAGATCAACAGCATCATTTACATCGGCAAATGCCTCGAATTTCAGCTTCACCTGACTTCCCTCTGTGTAAGAAGTAACAGTCTTGATATCCTCGCCATATGTGTGTTTGATCTCTGCCATCAGGGCATCCATGCTGGTGAAAGCTTTCACAGCCTTACTTCCAGAATCATTAATGGCCTTCACTGCGGCATTTACACTGAGCTTAGCAGCAGTAGCGGCGGCATTTGCTTTTGTCGTATTGGAAACAAATACATAGGTAATAGTTCCAATCTGCACTGACTTACCAGATATACTGGTTACCGTACCTGCTCCACTGACATTCACAGTTACACCATTAATACTTGTGCCGGAGCTTGATAACGTTGTATTACTTACCGTTAACGCTGTCACACTGGCTATACCCGTCTTAGCGTTGAATTGAAGCTGACTCACATTCTGCAAAGCAGCTGTCGCCATCTTAAAGGTCAGCTTTCCAGCGGTTCCGCCGTTGCTACCTTTCAACAGATAGGTCTCGTTGAACTTTGTGGTATTGGATACACGATCAATTTCAGTTACCAGCTGATCTACTTCGCTCTGCAGAGCCGCACGGTCGCTCTCGGACATGGTGCCGTTCGCAGCCTTAACTGCCAGCTCATTCATTCTCTGAAGCATGTCATGCACTTCGGTCAAAGCACCTTCTGCAGTCTGCACTGCGCTGATGCCGTCCTGTGCATTGGCGGAAGCCTGAGTCAGACCTCTGATCTGCTTTCTCATCTTCTCGGAAATTGCAAGACCTGCTGCATCGTCTGCTGCACGGTTGATCTTATAACCGGATGACAGTTTCTCAGTTGCCTTTGCCTGTGCGCCTGTGGTAATTCCTAACATTCTGTTAGAGTTCATTGCGGTTAAGTTGTGTTGTACTACCATGATTATTCCTCCTTGAAATAATGTGATACCGCTTCCCTGCGGTTATTCGGGGCCTGCTCTCCGTCCGGTTCGCACGTCCGGCCTTTCAGCGGACCATATCGGAATCTCCCGGCGATCGTGCGCATCGCCTTCCAATTCCTGAGGTAAGCTGAACGAAATAACTGTTCTCTGCTTTACTTGATAAGTATATCGGCCTGATTTTTTATTACTTTAGCCCTTTTTGTAAATTTTATTATAAATAAAAGATTATCCTACTGTAGCAGGGACAGTACACCGGAATTTGTCTGGTTGGACTGTGCCAGCATCGCCTGGCCCGCCTGCGCCAGGATCTGATAATTAGAATATTGGACCATGTAATCTGCCATATCCGTATCTCGAATCTGGCTTTCGGCCGAGGTGGTATTTTCCACTACATTGTCCAGGTTATTGATAGTGTGCTCCAGTCTGTTCTGCACAGCTCCCAGAGAAGCCCGCTGTGCCGATACCATCTCAATGGCGTCGGCAATGGTATCAATAGCAGCTGTAGCTTTCTCCGCAGTGCTTACTGTTAATCCATTGATGCCCAGCCCCTTGGCGCTGATCATAGAAATATTCAGATTCAGGCTGGCGCCGCCATCGGCATCAGCTCCCACAAATAAGCTTGTTGCTATAGCATCATTTGTATCAGGGAAAGCCCAGACCTTTAAGAGGGTGTTATCCGCACTGTCCTTATATACGGAAATAGATTTCACAGATTCCGCATAATCGGACTTAAATGCATCGACCATCTCTTCCACCGAGGCAAAGGCCTTATATATAACTGTTGACGCAGGATCCGCATTGGAATTAATCTCCTCGATCATCTCCTCCACAGTTCCTCTTCTGTCGCCTTGCCCAAACTGAGCGCCTGGTAACTCCTCCGTCTTTTCTACTGCCAGGTACATTGTGGCCTTCCCGGTGGTCGGGTCCATCGTACTTTGTATCCTATGCCCCCACCATACGACTCTGTCCCTAGAGCCGATCAGACCTTCCGTGAAGCCGCTGTGGCTCTGGTCGCCGGTCCCCAGGTTCAGCACAAAAGTGCCCGTACTCTCCTCGTCCACAGATGAACCGACGGCATGCCAGTATTCTAGTTCTGTAAATGCTGTTCTCCAGGTAACCTTGCCTTCCTCACCCGCATTGCTTCCTCTGAGCAGATAGGTCTCGTTAAATTTGGTTGTCGTGGCCACCCGGTCCACTTCCACAATCAGCTGCTCCACTTCATCCTGAACTGCAGCTCTGTCCCCTTCGGAAAGTGTTCCGTTTGCTGCCTTGACAGCCAGTTGATTCATCCTCTGCAGCATATCCTGTACTTCGTTTAGGGCTCCGTCTGCTGTCTGCACCATGCTGATACCGTCCTGGGCATTCAGGGACGCCTGGGTCAGACCTCTGATCTGCTTCCGCATTTTCTCACTGATTGCAAGCCCCGCCGCATCATCTGCCGCGCGGTTTACCTGATATCCGGATGAAAGCTTTTCTGTCACCTTCGCCTGAGATTTATTGGTTATCCCGGACATTCTATTTGCATTCATTGCAGTAAGGTTATGTCTCACTACCATGGCTTTATTCCTCCCTGAATCCTTGTCATTTGAGACTGTGCATCCTGCACCTGACGAAAGCCGCGTCATTTATTACTCTTGTTGAATATAATATGAAAATGCCGCACTCACGATTACGATGCGTAAATGCGGCAGTCTCTTTTCGGTATTATGACAGCTTAACAAACATTTAAACCGCTATCCGATATTATTTGGCTGGCTGTGAACACCTTTCAACTCACTTTACTGGAGCAGTGACAGAACTCCGGAAGTAGCCTGGTTGGACTGTGCCAGCATCGCCTGTCCTGCCTGGGCCAGGATCTGGTTATTGGAGTATTCAACCATCTGCGTCGCCATATCGGTATCGCGGATAGAAGCCTCTGCTGCCGTTGTGTTCTCCACTACATTGTCCAGATTGGCAATGGTGTGCTCAAGTCTGTTCTGAATCGCACCCAGAGAAGAACGCTGTGCAGAAACTCTCTGCAACGCTTCGGCAACTGTGTCAATGGCAGCCGTGGCGGCATCGCCTGTATCGCCACTTACATCCAGGCCATTCAGACACAAAGCTCTGGAACTGAGCATAGACAGGTTCATATAAATCTTATTGTCCAACGAAGAATCCGCGCCCACATGCAGACTCAGATCAATGGGGTCATTCACATCTGCAAATGTCTCTATTCTCAGAATCAATTCATTATTATCGTCCACAAAAGAGGTAATCGCCTTAATATCTTCACCGTAAGCTGCCTTCAACGCATTGGTGAGTTCGTTCATACTACCAAAAGCCCGAATCTTAGGATCACTGGGTTCAGATGCCTCCTTCGTATTGATATCCTTCACTACCGAACTGACCGTCATCTTCGATACAGTGGCAGACACACCGTCCGCTCTCTTCGTATTCTGCACCAATACATATACCGTGCCACCAATGGGGCCTACAGTCTTCGACTCATACTGCGTCGTCTTCATCGCCTCAGCACTCATTCCCGCCTGTCCTGGACTCGTAACATTTGTATTCGGAGAATTAGATGCCACAGCAACCCCAATTGTACCGGTCATTTTGTTAATCTCCTGAAGTCCATTCGCTTTTGCAAAATTATCCTTCAGTGCTGCTTCCGCCAGCTTATAAGTCAACTTACCCATGGTCCCACCATTGCTGCCTCTCAGCAGATAGGTTTCATTGAACTTGGTCGTAGTGGAAACACGATCAATCTCCATTACCAGCTGATCTACTTCGTTCTGTACTGCGGATCTGTCGGATTCGGATAACGTTCCATTGGCCGCCTTCACAGTCAGCTCGGTCAGTCGCTGAACCATGTCATGCACTTCGTTGAGCGCTCCGTCCGCTGTCTGCACCGCACTGATACCGTCCTGCGCGTTCAGGGAAGCCTGAGTCAGACCCCGGATCTGCTTTCTCATCTTCTCACTGATGGCAAGTCCTGCCGCATCATCTGCCGCACGATTAATCTTATAACCGGAAGACAGCTTCTCGGTGGCTTTCGCCTGAGAAGATGTCGTAATTCCCAGCATTCTGTTTGAATTCATTGCTGTAAGATTGTGCTTTACTATCATTCCCATATTCCTATTCCTCCTTGAATCTATACCGTCTCTACGGCTTTCGCATCTTGCTTTTTTATTTATGTAAAATCACTTGTTTTTTATATCGGCTTTTCTTCCCAGATAGTTTAGACCAAATTTAAAGTTTTACCGTTTTTTTGTTCTAATTTCAGAATCCGTTTTTCCTGCTGGTCTATACGCCTGTCCAGCTGATCCATATGTCTGAGCAGCAGGCTGACCGTCTCGCCCTCCAGTTTACAGGCGTTTACTTCATGGTGAAGGGCTTCTATCTCGTTTTCCAGCTTCTCAAAACGCCGATCCACGGCCTCAAATTTCCGATCGATCTTCCGGTCGATTCTTCCCTCCATTCGTTCCATTTCCTCCAAAATGGCGTTGAACATTTTTCGCATTTCTTCGTTCATGCAATTCCTCCTTGCTACCTTCTCCCAATCCAGAATACCACACTCCTTTTATAAAATCCATATAAATTTATGGTTTGGCCAAAGTTCGTATATTATTGTTCTCAATAATAATTTCTTCCATATGCAGGCCGATGCAAAGGACACAGAAACGCCGCCCAACGATTGTCAGTCGTTAGAGCGGCGTCCGTATTTCATATATGTGCTGTCATAATATTACCTAATTCTTGCTGTCCATAAACTGCGGCATCATGACAGCCGATTTGTTCATCGTTCTGTAATAGTCAATGGCGGCTTTGGAAGTCTTTCGGTTCATATGCAGATTCTTTCTCTCTTTTACGAAGAAATCCTCTATCAGCTTCTTGTTCCGGGCCTCCTGGGCCTGAATGGCCACACTGGTGTCCGTCACTTCCGTGACAAGTCCCTGCAATGTTCTGATTTGCTCCGCATACTGTTCCCGGTTGCCTTTCAGCTCCTCCGCCACATTGGCATAAAGCTTCTCAAAACCATTGTCCAATGCTGTCAGCTTCTCAATCAGATTGCCCTTTTCTTCCACGTATTCATCAAACCGATCCAGCTCTACATTGTCAGCCTGAAACATCTCCTGCTGACGCAGATTATACTCCTGGATTTCGCTCATTACCTGCAGCTTACGCCGAAGGCTCTCCTCCAAAAGAGTCAGATAATTTCCTGTCATGTACCCTGCTCCTTACTTATCCTCATGACTTCCTTCCAGGTATCCCGCATGGTACGCATATGTCCGTTTACCTCTTCCAGAATTTCCTTTTCCTTCCTTACATTCGCCTCGATCAATCGTTGGCTGAGGTAGGAATAGACTCTCTCAAAATCCTCTGCCACCGGATACTTCATATCCAGTGTCTGGCGAAGATAATCAATGATATGCTCCGTCTTCTGAATATTGAGATGGGCCTTTTCCACATCCTTTTTTTCTATTGCAACAATAGCGATATTACAGAATTTGATAGCGCCTTCATAAAGCATCAGCGTAAGCTCCGCGGGAGACGCCGTCATGATTTTGCTGTTATTGTACTGCCCATATGCTCTGGGGAATGCCATAATACACCTTGCCTTTCCTCAGCCTCTGACCGGGCCGGGCGCCTGTTGTACAAACTTCATCAACCGCCCAGCAACGAAGTCACTGCGCTGGCATTGCTCTGCATCTTTGCCAGTGCCGTTTCCATGGCTGCAAACTTAGCATACCACTTATCTTCGTAATCTGCAAGTTTCTTTTCCAAATCTTTGATTTTTGCTGTATAGTCGTCATATTCTTCCTTCATCTTCTTGTCGTCATATACGCTATACATAGAACTGTAATCATTGTCCTTCATGGTCTTGCCCACTTCTTCGTATAACTTCTTGGACAGACCTGTAAAGAACTTCACGACCGTATCAGGGTCATTGGCAATCATGGACTTCAGCTTATCCGCATTTCCAGAGGTCTCCGCATCGTCACTGTCGCCGTCAATATGATATGCATTCTTCTCATTTTCCGGAGCGGTAAAATAATTCAGTGTGCCGATTCCGAAATTGGAAAGATACATTTTCTTGCCATCTACTTCCACAGGCTCCATCAATAGAGTCTTAAAAGTATTTGCAATCGTTCCCAGACTGCTGTCCTTCCGAAGAATGGAGTCCTTAATCTTGGTCTCCCACTCTTCGATGGCACTGTCGGACATGGCCTCCTTCTCCTCGTCCGTCAACGGCTCATAACCCTTGGCGGAATCGGCATAATACATCTTATCCATCTCATTGATGATAGAATTGTATTCCTTGAAGAAGTTCTTAATCATATCATAGATGCCGTCGGTATCATCCTGGGTAGTGATGGTAACTTCTTCGCCGGGCGCTGTCTTGGAATTAACGGTCAGTGTCAGGCCGTTGATGTTGAAGCTGTTGGTATCCGAAGTATACTTCATTCCATTGAGCTCAATCTCTGCATTCTCAGCATCTGTCTTAATGGCGCTCTTTGCCGTTGGTGTTCCGCTACTATAGTCAATCTTGTTCATCCAGAACTCCAGTTCCGGCGTTCCATTTACACTAGCAGCTACTTTATCCTTAAGATATTGCTCATAAGCTTCCATATTTTCCTTACTGCTGCATCCTATTGCCAAGCCAGGGTATGCGGGATCTTCCTGATTGAAATACAACCCCATAGCCCCCAAAGCCTTCACTCCATCCAAACTGTTCGTTGTAATAGAGAAGTCGTTCCCGGAGCCGGATCCCTTTGAAGTCATATAGATTCTGCCGTTTGTCTGGTCGAAATTGGCATTCAGTCCCGCTGTCTTCAGCGCACCTACAAAGCTGCTGATGGTCATACTTCCATCCACCTTAATCGGGGTAAGACCGTCTTTAGTCGTAACATTGATCTCTGCGATACCGGTGATATCCAATCCCAGCTCACTGAGCGTGGTATCCCCTGTTATCTTTGGAACAATCTCATTTCCCTCATCATCGTACTGCTTCTCAGTAGGCATAAGACTCATCTGCTGGCCGCTCAGATACCCGGACTTGGCCAGCTGGTTCACCTTCAGGCTCTGCACGCCGTTCATAGCATTCTCACCGGTGATGACGGATACGATGTTGCTGTTGGAAACTTTAGTAGTCTTCTTAACAAAGGATCCCTCGAAACGCAGATTACTCAGCGTCTTCAAATAAAAACTCTTCACCTTCGTATTCAGCGTCTTCCACGCATCCTGCTTATACTTTAATGATTTCTGTGCCTTTACGGCTTTGGTTACCTTTGTCTTCTTGGCTTCTACCAGCTGGGATATGATACTCTCCGTATCCATGCCGGACATCAAGCCGCTTAATCTCATGGGCATATTCCATCCATCCTTTCTAAGCCCGGTCTGTCAGGCTGTCAAATCTAATCTCTTCGGCAGCCCTTTCAAACCGAAAAATTTATGCATGCGCTCCCCGACGCATCCGGAAAACTTTCTGCTTTCCTGAACTTTGTCGATTCCGTCTCTTCCGCAGATGACGGATTCTACCTTCTCTCGTCGATCAGGATGCCGGCCATCTCCCAGACTTTCGCAATCATGTCCAGAGTCTTCTCCGGGGGCAGTTCCTTGATCACTTCCTTCGTATTCTTATCCACGAGCTTGATCGTGACACGATTGGTATCCTCGTGAATACCGAACACCGCCTCGGAATTAGCCATCTTCTTGTTCATAGTCTCGATGGCCTTGCGGATCTTCTCATTATAAGACTGCTGATCCTTGCTCTGATCGCCATTATCAGCCTGACCTTTTTCCTGAGAATTCTCCACCACACTGGTTGTTCTGTCAACATACTCTGCAGCTGGGGCACTGCTGTTACTGTTCTCCGGCCTCTCCGTCTCCACGGGAGCCTGTGGCTTTTGTATTACATTTCCCTGTGCCTGAAATGTCATTACACTTGAAATCGGTTCAATTGCCACTATTTCCACCTCCTTGTATCTTTTTCCGCGCAATTCCTTTGCGTCTACATTTTTTATCGGAAGCTTTCCTGGAAAAGTTAACCGGAAAGCCCGAAAATCTGATTCCATTACCGGCCCCATTAGTATCATCCCAGCAACGTTTTCAAAGCTTCCATTCCATCTGCATTCACGGCTTCCTTATTGGCTTCCTGAATCTGCAGATACACTTCCTTCCGGTAAATCGGCACATCTTTCGGTGCGGTGATTCCGATTTTGACCTGATCTCCTTTTACTTCCAGGATAGTGACTTCCACATTATTGCTGATCATAATGGCTTCGTTCTTTTTCCTCGATAATGCCAGCATCCTACGCACCTGCCTTTCCCGACTGCAGAATGTCGTAGATGGGGAACTTCACAGAATAATTGCTGCTCTCCACAATGATCTGGCACCCCTTGTGTTCCTCTATATTGATCACAAAAGGGCCCTGCAGGTTGACACTCATCTGTGTCAGGTCACTGGGGACAGACACCGTCACCAGCACAAGCAGATTATCCGCCGTGATCTGTCCGGCGCCGGCCAAAAGTTCATCATCCACCTCCGGATCATAATCCGGCTTCACAATCAACGGATCCATCACCGGCAGAGCAAATCCCGGTTCTTCCAGAGACTGTAGAAAACGGATTCCCGCTCCGGTTCCTCTCTCTTCGTCATGGAGCAGCGCAAAACGCTTCAACTCCGGAAAGCCGATGATTCCATCCTGAAAAATCAGAATTTTCTCTTCTGCAATTTCAATTTCTCCGAAAAGCTTTGTATTAATCTTCATAGAATTCCTCTCCGTTTTCCTGGTAAAACAATTTCCGCGTTTCTTATCCTATTCTGCATCTGCCGTTCACCGGACTTTTCTTTCCGATGAAGCCAAATGCATCTACATGAGAATCAGATGAAATTCAACAGCGTGGACTGCATAACCTTGCCTGCCGCCATCAGGGCCGTGTCATAGGTCAGCTCTGCAGCGCTGAGTTCAATGGCCACCTCTGTGATGTCCACATCCTCATTCTCACTTTTCAGAGTTTCATAAGTGGTCTTCTGATTCTGGGTACGATTCTTGATCAGTTCCAGCTTGCTGCCTCTGGAACCGCAATCCGTCACACAAATATTCGCATTGTCCAGATGCTTCTGGAAGGCAGTAAGGCCGCCTTCAAAAAGCTTCTGTTCCTTATCCTTCGCATAGGTCAGGGCTTTGTCTACGGCATCCAGCTGCTTCTGGATCTGTGCCAGAGCCGCTGTATCGGTTTCTTGAATACTCTGCTTGATATTCTCCAGATCCGCCTTCAGGCCTTCCAGATCCAGTACGTCCTGCATGGCGTTCACAATATCATCCACTTCCCTGCCCACGTCATGTTTGAAGCATTCATCCGCTGTAGAATTGATCCGGATGGTCTGGTTGTAGCCCACGTCATACTCTATCACCTGACGCTCCGGGTCCCCCGTCAGATAGTCCTCATTGTATTTGATATACTCTCCCGAGCCGTCCTCTTTCTCAGCCTCACAGGCAAAATAATGCTCCGGACGCAGGTCGCCCTTTTTCCAGTTGTTTTTCTCATAAGTTACACGGATCTCCGCCTCATCCTGCGTGGCGGTAGACGCGCTGTCTTTGGTCGCCATCAATTCCGCATACCTGTTCTCTCCCAGCAGAATCTCCCCTGTCTCGGGGATGTAGACTATGGCGTCGGGATTATCAGCCGTGTAGGCGTAAGGATTTTTAGGATTGGTCTCATAGGAGTGCATCAGCGTGATATTTCCCCCTGCCGCGGCATCCCCTTTCCATTCCTGATCCATAAAGGTAGTACTTGTCGGAGAAGTAAACCGAATCACCGGGAGCCCCTCAGCGCAGTCATTATACGCCAGTCTGATTCGATGCACCTCCACAGACGAAATCTTGTCTTCGTCCACGTTTGTGTTCATATAATTGGTAGAATTAATATCCAAAAGTTCCCCCGTATCTACCTTCGCCACCGTATCAATAGCGTTCTTATCCAGCTGTTCCGTCATGCTGTACTTCTGTTCCTTCGCCGTCAGAAAGCTCAGCGAAGTATCCGTGCGGTAACCGGTAAATACATACCTGCCCGCATAATCCGCATCGCCTGTGGAATATACCGCATCCCGCAGCCCCTGCATCTCTTCCAGAATAATCTTCCGTTCCTTTGTCTCCAGATAAGTATTGGCGCCTTTGTCACACCGGACCAGCATGGTGGTAATGACCTGGGCCAGATTGGAGATGGCGTCCTCCGTCACCTTCACCCAGCTCTCCGCATCCGGAATATTCTTGCTGTAATACTGCGTAATCTCCGTCACATTGCTGCGCAGGCGCAGCGCCCTGATGGCTATCACCGGATCGTCAGAAGGACGGTTGATCTTCTTCTGACTGGACATCTGATTGCTCAGTCTATCCTGGTAAATCTTGTTGGTATTGATATTGGACAGATTGTTGCGTTGCATGATTCTATTTGTTATTCTCATGAAAAACTCCTCTTTCTCTGCTTTCCTCCCCAGGATCCTGCAAAATCTGAAAAGGAAAATTTAATTTATACACCGGTATCCAGAATCAGTTTGTCATAAATTTCAGTCAGAGTCTGAATCATTTTGGATGCCAGATTATATCCGTTCTGATATCTCACCAGATTCACAGCTTCCTCGTCTTCATCCACGCCGGAAATCGAGAGTCTCTGGAGGTCAATGGTATTGGCAATGTCTTTGAAACTGGCGTAAAAGGTCTCCGCTCTCTCCGTATTCAGAGCCACATCCCCCAGAATACACTGCAGGAACTCTGATGCGGAGCTGCCTCTAAAGCTCATGGAATTCTTGTCTGTGGCAAGGTCCTTTATGTCCTGAAGCAGATCATTCTGCGACACACCGTCTTCCTCTTTCTTTTTGTTGGCCAGACGGCTGGGATCCTTTTCCACCGTAGATGAGATATTGAAGTTCTTTGCTGTCATCAGGTAATAATTGTCATTGTCTGTGACATTTTTCCCCACTGTCACGCTCAGAGAGAAATTCGGCGTCACCTTGTCTCTTGCGGCCTGTTGCAATGTAGGTTCCTGTAGCAAAATCGCTGCTTCCGCCGCCGTTTCTGTCATGCCCCCATCCATCAAAGCCTGCTTCGCCGCCGCCCTGTCAGCCTGGAACTGTTCCTCTATCGCCGCCTCCAGCTGCTTGTCGTACATCTCCTTGCTGAATCTATCATAACGATATACCTCGTCAAAGACGTACTGTCCCTCTGTAGTCATCTTATCCCCGGCGAACAGATCGATGCCCGGTATATCTCCGGAGTAACCGCTTCCCAGAATATCGTTGAATTTCTGGGAAAAGGTCCTGACCCACTCGTTCATCTGGGCCATATAGTAAGGTATGCCCTGGTAGTCTACGCCGCTGCCCACTGTGGCCGGCATTCCCTCTCTGTCACTGGTAAGCGGCGACTTGTTCAGCTCGCTGTCGGACAGAACAAATTCATAGGAATAAACTGCTTCTCCCTTGTCGTCATAGCTGACCTTGTAGGTCCAGGAATCATAGTAAAATTCTTTGTTCCCCAGATTAATCACCCCGCCGGTATCGGAAAGGTTACATTTGTTCAGATCCGTCAGATAATGCTTTCCCACTTCTACAGTGACCGTGTCATGTGTCACCTTGGTGGTGGTGCCGTCCGGATTCTGTTTCTCCACGTCAGTGGTCCCGGTCTTCGTGACAACGCCGCTGAAATTCTCCCCGTTGTTGCCGTCCCGCAGGTCCACAATGCCCTTCAAAGCGCCGCCCATGGCCGCATTTTTCAGGTTAAATTTCGAGCCGTTCACCCAGTATACATCATACAGGCCGTCTATATCCGTCTGATTTACTTTTTGATTGGTGGTTCTGGATACACATTCCAGTCCATTGTATTTATCATCGTCCACCAGGACCTGACCGCCTGCAATTTTCACAATAAATCTGTGGCCTCCGGTATTCCGGTCCATGTTGTTGGTATCGGCTACCGCCGTCTCTTTCACTTCCACATCCACATATTCGGACAGGCGGTCCAGAAGAAGCTCTCTCCTGTCCCTGAGCTCATTGGCCTTCATGCTGCCCGTATACTCGATGGTATTGATCTGCTTATTCAGTGTGGCAATCTCGCTGGCAATGGAATTGATGTCATCCACTGTCACCTTAATCTCCTCGTTCAAATCCTTCTGCAGCTTTTCCAGATTGCCTGCCAACCCGTTAAAATATTCGGTCAGGGATTCCGCATAGCCTACAAACTGCTTCTTGAAGGAGGCGTCATCCGGATTCTTCATCCACTCCTGCAGCCCTGTAATCATCAGCTGGTCAAATACTGTCTTGAAGCCTGCGTTCTTGCCGTTGTCGTCAAAATACGCCTCAATCTGCTTCATGTAATACTGCTTCTGACCGTACTCGCCCACCTTCGCATTGTTATTCCAATATCTGAAATCATAGAATTCATCCCGGATCCGTTCAATGGCCAGTGTCTCCACACCTGCGCCCGCACAGCCATAAGTCTGGAATACCCTTATGGCATTGGCCGCCTGCTGCGTCACCTGCTGTCTGCTGTAGCCTTCCGTCTGTACATTTGCGATATTGTTGGAAGTCGTGTTCAGCGCCGCATTGCTGGCAAGCAGTCCCGTATATGCAATATTTAATCCAAAAAATTGTGATGGCATTTCTATTCTCCTTCCATACCGGCCCTTCCTCTCCAGGCCTTCCCCGTCGCTCTGCCCTCTTCCCCCCACACACCTACTGGAAGAACGCTGCCCTTGCGTTCTTCTAAGAATGACTTAGTATCTCTTAGACTGTGCATTTTACAGTCTTAGAGATACTTCATTCTTTGAGATACTTCATTCTTTATGCGCCCAGCGCGCTGAGAAGATGCTCCAGCATTTCATCGATTACGTTAATGTAGCGGCTGGATGCATTGTAAGCATTCTGGAATTTAATCATATTGCTCAATTCTTCGTCCGAGGAAACTCCCGCCACCTGCTGTCTCGCACTCTCGATAGACTCCACGGCATTCACCTGGTTGTCATAGATATTTCGGAATGCGTAACCTGAGTTGGCAACCTGTGAAACCAGATCCGTATAGTAGTTCACAAAAGCAGTCCTTTTTTGTACATTGGGATTCAGCGTATAATCCTCCGCCACAAAAGCCTGCTTCAGCGCCTCTGCCGTAGCCTTGTCCTCGGAGCCGTCCGCCAGCCGGAAGCCCAGCATGGATGGCTTCTGCATCAGCTCCGGGTCCACCTGCAGATTATTGATGGAATAAATAGTTTCCAGTTCTCCCGGAACCTCTTCATTGTAAACCCAATACTCCTTCTGTTCCTGTGTAACATTGCCCTGATCATCCACCACATCTACGGTTCCCGTCACCTTGCGGTACCCTTCGCCGTAAATCTTCGTAAACATCTGAATGGGGCTGCCGTCATCCTTGCGCATATAGCCGCCAATATCGCTTTCACAATAGCGCTCGCCTTCCTTTATCAGGATGTCGCCATTCGACGCATAAACGGGTCCCGTTTTTACCCCCGCGGCCTCGGCCAGGATTTCATTGACTTTGGAAGCCACATTGTGAATCAGCTGGTCAAACTCAGCCTGTATGTTCATGACGATAGATTGCGATACTTCGTCATACTTGTCACGGGCCATATCCGTATAATCGGCTCTGTGATCTCCCCTGGCCAGCAATATAGCCTTCAATCCGCCGATATCCGTATTCAAATCCGTGGAAATTCTCAGCCCCAGATCAAACACATCGTCCCGGAGAGGATTCCCGTTTTTATCCAGCTTCAGATTCCCATTCTCGTCAAAAGTAGAATTCAGCGGCCAGTAGGGCGTGTAAAATCCTGTCTTCTCATCCACGTCCAATGCTATCTCATAGCAGTGAGGGCCCTTCACGAAATCCATTCCCTCCACCTGCACCCAGACATTTCCAAACTGGTCTTCGTCATAATTGATATTCACCATCTGAGACAATTCGTCCAGAATAGCATCCCTGGCATCCCGCAGGTCATTTGCGCTCTCAATGCCGCCTGCCTCTATGCCTCTGATAGCATCGTTCAACGCAAGAATCTGCTTTCCATATTCATTGATTTGATCTACCTGCTTCTTCACCTGCAGATTCAGATTGTCCTGATAAGCACAGAATCCCCCGTACACCGCCTGGGCTCTCTGGATAAGCTCTGCTCCCCGCTGCACCAGCAGCCCCTGAGTCACAGAACTGGCCGGATCCTTTGCAAGCTCCTGAATAGCCGTCCAGAAATCCTCCAGGTTTGTCTGGAAGGCTTCGCCGTTCATCTCGCCCAGCTGACTCTCAATCTCCTCCGTCACCTCCGTGGACACTTCATAGAACATACTGCGCCCGGATTCCCGGCGGTATATTCTGTCAAGGAAGGCATCTCTGATATGTTTTACTCTGGAATAGGTAACGCCAAGTCCTGTCTGCTTGTTGTTGACGGATTTGACGTCTGTCGAAAGTCTCAGATAACTTCTGGTGGACTGCTGTACCTGCTGTCTGACATAGCCCACAGTGTCCATATTAGAAAGATTATGCGCTGTGGTATTCAGCGCATTCTGACCGGTCTGTAATCCCGAAGAACCTATATATAAACCACCCATTAATGACATAATACTCACCTCAACGTTTTCAAGGATGCAGCGCCTGCCGGCTACTGCTTTGCATCAAAGCCTTTGCTGGTCACACCCATCTGTGCGCCGGAATTGTATGCATTCTTCGTATAATTTGCTGTCTCCGGTGCAGTCTTCGTCGCCTGCAGCAGATTCAACTCGAATTCCACCATTCCCAGTGCGCTTTCCAGCAGATCTTTATTTTGTTCGTTAATGCGGCGCAATTCCTGTACCGCGTTCTGAAGCCCGTCTCTGGCCTGTGCCAGCTTTGCCTGTTCCTCAGGCCTCGCCGCCATCAATTCCACAAGCTTTGACAGCTTCAGGCTTTCAACATCCCTGTTTAATACGTTGGCGATATCCGCAGTCACTTCAATCCGCTTTTTCTCCAGCCGATTGATCCTGCCAACCACTTCCTGTTCATCATCCGTGATTCTCTGTAAATCTTCCAGATTCGCACTGGCAATCACCCGTGTCTTCTTTTTAGACAGGGTCAGAAGTCCTTCATATTCACTGCACTCCTGATCCAGCACCTGAATCAGGTTCTCCATTAAACTTGCCACAGGACTTCTTACCTCATTTCCTCATACTTCTGTAAAAGCTTCGCCGCAAAAGACGCAGTATCCACACTGTATGTGCCGTTCTGAATCTGTGCTTTGACAGGTGCCGTCAGATCTTCCCTGATATCAGGAGTTGCCGCCAATGCCGCCTGCGCCGTTCCGATTTCTCTGCCCAGATTGCTGAACTGCAGCTGATCCGTACGAGATACACTGCCGGTCTGTCTGGTCTTGTTCACTTTGCCGGCCTGGTATATCTGATGAACCTGATTATATGCTTCAATACGCATATCCGATTCCTCCCTTTCCAATCCTTATGGGATCACGCCGAACCGCACTTTTCCATTCGCGATACCGGTCTGTGAATGATAAGCATTTCTCATAATATTCTTACAATCTATTATTTTTATCGGCACCAGGCTCAAATACTTTAGTCCTTCCGCAACTCTTTTTTTCTGTGCAATATCCGGTGACCTCACATTTTGGAACAAAATAATGGTCCACCAGATATTTCCACTCCTCCGAGTATTCGCTGAGCGCCCGGCAGATATCCTGCATCAGAAGCCGATATTCCCAGTATGCCCTGGTGCAAAGTCTTTGATGAGACATTTCAATTAAATTGCGGACATTTCTCTTATCCACGATCTTGGTAGCCATTCCGAGAGGCAGGAGCATGGCGGCATCCTCCCTGGGAATTTTGCAGACATTTTCCAGCTCTTCACAGGCTCCCGCAATGGTCTCCATTGTCTCCCTGTAAATCCGCTCAGCCTCCGGATTTCCTGCTACGGAAGGCGGTGTAATATAGGAAAAATCCTTGTAATTAATATAGCGGGTGCTGGCCTGCAGCCTGGTAGGAGCCCCGCCGATGTGGGTATACCACTCCCGAATCACCCGGGCCGAATAGCCCTCCAGAATCATTTCCACATTGACATATTCCATAACGCGATGGTGTCCGGATTTGATGCAGTCAAGCCCTCTTTTGTAATTTTTCTCAGCATTCCGGATATCTCCGCCCCAGCATACGCCGGCGCGCTCTCCCATCAGAGTGATGGGATTTTTGGTGGTTTCGCTTAAAATTGTGATCATAATTTTCTCCTCATTTATAGTTCCGCAATAATACGAACAGACACCCCTCGGCATTATTGCTGTTTATAGTTCCGCAACAATGCGGACAGGCTCCTCTCGGCTTCACGGGTCTTCCAGCACACTTTCCAGAGAAAAATTCCGCTCGCAGGTATAGCATCTGTAGAAAAAGCCCCTGTTTCTCATGCTTTTGCAGATTCTCAGTCTGTCTCCGCAGATTCCGCATCTGTATTCTCTGCCTGCAAACAGTCTCTCATATGCCACCTCCCGGTCATATGCCCAGATTCTCCCGTCAGTGTCTATCCTGGAAAAGGGTGTTCTTGCTCGCATTCCATACATATAGTACAGCGCCATGCCGGATTTTAGCCCGGGCATGTGCATAATTCTGGGATTTCGGAAAAAATCTTCCTTTAAAATATATCCCGGCAGATAAATGTGTCCTTTGGCATAGTCGAAGTAAAATCTGGTATAGAGATCGCTGGCATGGTCGTATTCCTCCTTCATCAGCTGCCTTAGAAATCTCTCATTTCCCTGGGGAAAGCCTTTCTCATGGAGTCTTACGTATTCCGTATAGTCATAGAAATCCGCCACTGACCCACTGGTGCGCAGGTAATGAGGATATACGAAGAAATCCCATCGCTCCAGATTATGTACAATCTGTCTGCAGGCATCCCGGGTTCTGCGGACAGCATTATCCACGCCCTCATAGTCCCGCTTTTTTAAAGAGGAGGATTTGATCTCCAGTGTAAAGATCTTCCTGTCTTCCAGCTTTTTTCTCAGGTCAGGTGATATGGTGCCCACCTCGCTGCCATAAGCAATCTCCCGATTAATTGCGTTGATACACTCCCGCTCTGCGGCCGCATCCGTATCCCTGCCGATCAGCAGGCCGTCAAAAGGCGCATGCTTCCGGAATCCGTCCTCCCGGAAATCGTCATAGGACAGATATTTATGTCCTGTATGTTCTGCAACATACCGTTCGAAAACCAGCTCGGCTTTCTTCCCCTGAATGGTATCCCGCCTTTTTTCTCCTTCTCCCCGCCCTGCCTGCCAGGTATTCCTGGTGTTGTGTACAATCAGGTCGATCAGATCCATGTCGATTTCTTCGTCTCCGGGAATCTGGCTTATGACGGCTCCATCTATCTCCAGAAAATCCATTTCAGCCCTCCTGTCGCAGTTAAAGTCGCTGCGCAATACACCGCTCCGGCACTATGCTGCCTCCCAGTACTCTTCAGGGAAAAGCAGCAATTGGGGAAGTTCACTTTGACTCAAACAGCAATTGGGGGATAACAGAAATTCCGTCCAGCGCCTCCCCGGGGAAGACTACCAGCAAGGTTCCCTTTCTCACGGAGACCGAAGCCGCCTCCCCCGTAAATTCATTGCTGACACCCAGGGCCCAGGTATCGGTCAGAACTGCATCCGTAAGCTGGTATTTCAGCCCTCTCTCGAACACGCCCTCCGCTTTCCCAGAATGGGCAAACACGGACAGATAGCCTGACGCGCTTTCAGGGAACCGCATTTCCGCGTTTTTCACAGCTGTAATCACACACTCCCTGTCAAAGAGAAACCCCTGTCTGCCGCCTTCGGCCAGTTCCGCAAGGAGCTGCAGATTGGCAATGGTATGGTCTATCCGGCCACCGGTTCCGCAGTAGATTCGGAAGATTTCATAACCTTTTTTGATACCCTCCTGTATCGCCGCTCTCATATCTGTATCGTCTTTTTCCGGCGGCAGCTTAACCACATTCGGATGATCCGGCATATATTGCAGGGTGTCAAAGTCACCGATGACCAAATCTGCAGAGATGCTCTCCTGCATTAAATATTGAAATCCTCCGTCCACTGCAATGACATAATCCTGCTCGCCCGGTATGAAATTCAAGCCGTAATTTTCGCCTGCCGCTACCACGTGACAGATTGGTTTGTTCATAATCGCTCCCACATTTATTTCCTCTTTATATGTTGAGTGCATTTTTGCTTTTCCCGAAATAAAATTCATGTCCCGTCAAACCGCCTGACAAAAACCTCGCATCCATCCGCCATACCCGAATGGACAAACCCATGCTTCAACGCAATCCGCTTTGTGACCTCCTGCTCCGGCGCACATTCGATTACGGCATATCGGGCACTGCGGGCCGCCACACCCAGGAGCATCTCCGTCAATTCTCCTGCAAAGCCTTTGTGCCATTCCTCCGGCTTCAGCAGCCATCCGATCTCCACTCCATCCTGATTGTAGGAATGATAAATCACATAGCCGATGAAACGGGACAGTTCCTTTTTATCGACGGCATAAATAAGGGGCGGTTCCGACAGTCCGGCCTCCCGCAGAAATTTTTCCGTATCGGCATAGGAGTACGGTGGCTCAATGTACCGCATGACCTCCGGATCCGAAATCACTGTGTACAGTTCATCGAGATCAGACAGTTTCATACGGCGCACCGTTAATCTGTCAGAGGAACATAACGTCATGCTTTTCTCCTTCCCGGTTAATCACTTTTTTGACCTGGTCGCTTCCTGCCCTGTATCGTTTTCGGAATCATTTTATCATAAATTTGAAGCTATGGAAACAGTAAAATTCCCCTGATTACCACTACGGGAATCTTCCCTGTATCCAGAATTTTGTGTCAAGCATTTCTGATAAGTTTTGTTGCTGTATCATCTGAATTATGCTAGAATATATGAAAACGTAGAATTGAAAGATAAGCTATGGACGTAACGATACGTAAAAGTCGACTTTAATTAAAGGATTACAAACAAAAGTGTTGACGAAAAAGAGAACGCTGTATAAATGGACTTTGTATCAATAAATATTATTATGGAGTAAAAAAATGATTAAAAAATTTAGTTGTCACAATTTCAGAAATATTAATGCTTCCAACCTGGAATTTGCAAAAATAAATATATTAATTGGTCCAAATAATTCGGGAAAAAGTAATTTTATTAAAGCACTTACTTTCTTCTCAGAAATGATTAATAAGTCAGGCGAGGGAAACTTAAGATCTGCCTTTTTAAATTCCATTTCACGTAACGGTTGGGAGCATATTTTAAATAATTCTGCCAGCGAACACTCTTCTGTGGACTTTGCCTGGGAGCTTGATTTGGATAATGAACCTGTTCAATATAAATTTTCATTTTCTGTCGGTAATACTGTAGAACAATGTCAGATCTTATTAGAAGAATTAAGTTCCGCAGATACTTTGCCTGCGCAATATGACAAAAAATTTAATTATTTCAGATGCCATGACCAAAAGCTGGGAAAAGGGTATTTTTCTTCCGCCATACAAAAGGGTCAGCACAATCGTCGTTTGCCTTTTTCCGTTGATAATCAGGAAACACTTATAATGCAATTCAAAGATATTTTATTAGAAAACAAACAATTGTATGGCAGTGAAACCATTCGAGTAAACATTGCACACCTTTTATATAAAATACAAAAATATTTTGAGGGATTCAATGTCTATACAAGTGCGCAATTTAATACGAAACAAATGCGGGATCCTGTGAGTATAAAAAATGTAGATCTCATTCTTAATAATAATGCAACCAATTTTATTAACGTATTCAACAATTATAAGTCCCACGATATACTTTGGAAAAATACTTTCGAAAAGTATTTCAAAGAGCTTATTCCAAATCTGCAGCAAGTGGATACCGTATCCATGTATGATAAACTGTTATTCAAGCTTGTATATGATGATAAGCAATATGATTTATCAGACATTTCTGAAGGAACTTTAAAAGGGTTAATTTTAAATTTATTAATTAATATGCCTATGGAACAACCCTGCTCTCTTTTAGCCATTGATGAGCCGGAAACCAATCTTCATCCCGCATGGCAAAAAGTAATTGGTAATTGGTTGCAAACCTCTGATCATTTTAATCAATGTTTTATAAGTACGCATTCTCCTGATTTTTTAGATTCCTTTACAGAAGAATTCAAATACAATCATGTTGCTGTTTTTGTTTTTGATAATGCAGAACAGGATAATATCAAAAAAATTATGTATAAAGATATAGCCAATGAATTAGGCGATTGGGAATTAGGTGATTTATACAGAACAAATGATCCCGCATTAGGAGGATGGCCATGGTAACAAAAAGAATTGCATGTTTTTTAACCTGCGGCTATACCGAAGCAGGTGCAATGCAGTCATTTTTAAAGAAGATCAATAACAATTATGAATACAGGCAATATCTTCCCAATAAAACAATTAAGAAAAAGGGAGATTCCAAAATAATATCTCCTGAAATAAGCGGGCTGACTGGTGCGGCATTATTAGAAAAAGTTTATACAATCATCAAAAATCATACAGCGGAAATCGCTCAATGCAGTGGAATCCTCATAGAAGATGATTTAGATGGAAAATTCCACGATATGACTGCATCAGATATAGAATTGTATATCAATTCCATAAAAGAAAATATATATTCCATCATAGGAAGCCATATTCCTGTCTTCATACTTTATGCTTCACCAGAGATTGAAAGTTGGTTTATTGCCGATTGGGATAACGGTTTTGGATATATTTATAGTTCCAGTGGCTGCGTTACAGATATTGGTGCTCCTGCAAAAATGTTTTTTTCACATCATTTAAATCAGTATATCAATATGTACATATTAAAAGAATATAGCGACGATATTGAAAATTATGGCTATTTTAATCAAATTTACTATAAGCTCAGCGACCAGATTATAGAAGCCATACAAACTAATGTGAAAGAATATATTTCTTCACTGCCTAATACAAATAAATTATATTCTGAACAAATATCATCTTCAAGAGACTTGTACTACTCAAAAAAACTGCACGGTGACAGAATGTTAAGAAATTTAGAGCCTTCTATCCTTGCAAACAAATGTAGGCATTTCTTTTTCCCTGTATACAATTTGCTTTCAGGCTTTCATTGACAATCTGATATCAAGGAGCTGTCCGGCAGTTCCTATGCGGAGGCCCGCCATGGACAAGGTTATTTTTTTAGATATAGACGGTGTATTGAATTCCAATTCCCAGAATCAGGATCCCGGCACCGAAATCAGTGACGGCACGCTGATTCACAGAGAAAAAGTCCGGCTCCTGGCACAGCTGGTCAGAAGGACAAAAGCCGAACTGATTCTGCATTCCGGATGGCGGTTCTGGTTTGACAGTGAGGGGACACCGCTTCGGCCGGAATCGCAATATCTGGTTGATTTGTTAGCGGAAGAGGGACTGCATCTTTCAGGAATGACTCCGGATCTTACCACAGAAGAAATCCGGAACACGAAGAAATTCAGTCTGGTGAAAGCCGATGAAATTCTTCTGTGGTTAAAATTGCACAGCTCTGTAAACAGATGGGCAGTTCTCGATGATCTCGACCTGCACAGGGAAGAGCTTGCAAAGCATCAGGTAAAGCCGGACTCGGCCACGGGCCTTACATCGAAGGATATCGCAGAGGCAGAGGAAATTTTAGAATAAGAAAGCTTATCTCATTTAGAATATCGCTCAATCCTGCATGTATGCCGTCGTTTTCCTGCAGGCGCCTCCTTTGAATAGCTGATTCCTACCAGAAGAATCTCCCCGCCGTATTCTCTGACCGTCTCCGGATATCGCCTGTCCAAAATTTGTTCAATGGCCCCTTCCGCCGAATTGTTCCACTTCAGCTCGATGACCAGAAGCGGCAGTATGGAATCCTTCTTCGGAAGGTAGATGATATCCGCGTAACCGGAGCCGGCCGGCAGCTCCTCAAACATCAAATATTCGTCCCCATAGCTGAAATAAGCCCGCTTGATTACGCTTCGCAAGGCCTGCTCATTGTTGTAATACAGCGGCGATTCCTCCTCATGAATCTTCTCCAGCTGTCTGGCCACAGCCTCCTCGTCCCCATGGATCGTATCCAGAATGAGCTGTTCACTCTCCCTCACCCGCCTGATAGTGTCGTCCCGTTTTACCTGCCGGATGGCTCTGGCGAATTCCTGGCGGATCTCCTGATTCGGGATATGGACTTTCTGCGCCTCCTCATTATAGGTCAGATATCCCAGATGAATCAGCAATGTCAGCACATCGTCTCTGTCCCGAAAAGTCACCAGATCGTTTGCAAATCCATTCGTGTCCACCTTTGTCTCCACACCGCCCAGCAGCTCCGTGACCGTCCTGCCAAGTCCGTCAAAGTCAAGGCTGATGTACCCCATCAGGCTGTCCGCCGCGGAGGTCTGGGTCCAATAGGAATCGAACGCATCATAACGGATAGCCTCCATGACAGAATTAGGATTATAGACAGACTCTATGCTCTGAAATGCATAACCGTCATACCATTGTTTCATCTTCTCAAAATCACTGCCATGTTCACAGCACAGTTTTTTGACCTCATCCTCCGTAAAACCCACATATTTTCCAAACTGTCTGGGTTTCACCATGGTATACTCTTTAAAATCCGATATGGCCGACTGGGAGCCATCCTTTTTTATGGGAAGGATACCGGTCATATAGGCCGCCGCAAATATTTTACTTGTCATTCCACTGTTTTTGAACAAAGACCGAAGAAACTCCAGATATTTCCTCTGTAGATCAGGCCTGCCTGCCGCCTCCCTGATAGGAGCATCCCATTCGTCGATGATCATGACGAATTTATTTCCCGCCGTTTCCGCCGCGTTGGCCAACGTGGCCGCAAATCCCTCCGCAGTCTTCATATCCGGATAGCTCTCTGTCAACTCCCTGGTAACATTCCTTTGGATATAAGGCACCACATCCGCCACAGACGCTCCCCCGATAGCCTCTGTCATGTCCACATAAATCACATTGTACCGGTTCAGATGCTCCCGATACTGTGCATCGCCGGCAATCTCCAAATCGTCAAAAAGCACCGCCGAGTCGCAAGTCTTGTCATAATAGGCACACAGCATCTGTGCCGCAAAGGATTTCCCGAATCGCCTGGGCCTGCTGATGCAGGTCAGACGCCTCGGTGTATCGATAGTTCCATTGATCAGACTGATCAGACCGGATTTATCCACATAGATGTCATTCCTGATTCCCGCAAACCCCATATTACCCGGGTTAACATAATTTCCCATAATGCTGTTCCCTCCTTTTCACGGTCCACCATCCATACAAACTCTTCCTCCTAATTCCAGTCGCAATAGGGTTTTAAATCCTCCAGCTCTTCCGGCGTTGGCAAAAATTCATCCGCCACCAGCTCCTTGTCCCTATTCCAGTATCTTGTACCTGCTTCCGCACTTCACGTCGTACCCGTTTAGGATTACGACCAGCTTATTTTACATCAGTTGCCACAGCCGGACTAAATTGTAACTGATAAATTCCTCCTTAAAATAATTGTGTTTTTATCTTTATATTACTACATAAGCATCTCTTTTTCCACCAAAATATGATCTGTTTATCTACTCTACAAAAACTTATCAGGAAACACTTATGATGCAATTCATCTGTAAACAGATGGGCAGTTCTCGATGATCTCGACCTGCACAGGGAAGAGCTTGCAAAGCATCAGGTAAAGCCGGACTCGGCCACGGGCCTCAAATCGAAGAATATCGCAGAGGCAGAGAAGATTTTAGGGCAGGAAGAAGAATAAAATTCGTTTTGTTCCTTCTAATTCCTGCTCACTTCACCTCCACGCCGTCCCGATAAACCCGTTCCACATGAATCTGCTCGTCAAAGCACACCAGATCCGCTTTCTTCCCGGGCTCCAGCACGCCGATTTCCGTCTCTCCCAAAGCTCTGGCCGGATTGCGGGTCATCATATTCACGGCCTGCCACAGGGGAACGCCCGCTTCATCGCGCATCACGCGAATCAGACGGTCTGCGGTGGCCACGCTTCCCGCAAAGGAAATGCCGTCCGGCATCCTGGCAATCTGACCGTCAGACCAGACGGTCTGCCCTTCCTTCAGACTTCCCAGCTTATAGTGCCCCGCCGGACGTCCCGCCGCCCGCATGGCATCCGTCACAAGGATGATATGGTCCATTCCCTTCGTCTTTACAATCAGTTTCAGCAAGGAAGCCGGCAGGTGCATTCCATCCCCTATAACCTCCACATCCAACTCGTCCATCAGCAATGCTGCTTCCAGAACCCCTGGCCTTCGCATTCCGTTTTCCCGGATAATAGTGGACATGCTGGAGTACAGATGGGTGGCCATAGTATAGCCGTCCCGCACCGCCTGCTCCACATCCTCCAGACGGGCGTCGCTGTGTCCCACGGACAACAGGATACCTGCCTCCCTGGCTGCCCGGGCCACCTCTCCCGCATCCTCCAGCTCAGGGGCCATGGTCAGAATCCGAAGCGCTCCCGCCCCTTTTTCCAGCAGCCAGTCCGTCAGCCCTTTCTCCGGTAACTTAATATAATCCGCATTCTGAGCACCCTTCATGCTCTCCGCAATATAGGGTCCCTCCATATGCAGTCCCAGAAGCCGGGGCCGGGAAGGGTTCTGCTCCCTTTCCTCTTCCATTTCCCGGTAAAGGGAGAATACGGTTTCCATCTCTTCCATGGAAGCCGTCAGCGTGGTGGGACACAGGGATGTGGTGCCATGCTGCAGATGAGTGGAGAGCGCCTGCTGCCAGCTGCCCCTCTCCGCATCCATGAAATCGCCGCCTCCGCCGCCGTGCACGTGGATATCAATAAAGCCGGGGGCCAGGTACCTGCCCTGCAGATCCACTATTTCGTCCGGCGCTTCCCAGCCGGCTTCCCCTTTATTCCAGACTTCTGCCCCTCTATTGTCTCTGACATCTTCGGGGGCTTTTCTTTCCCACGCTTTCTGCCGCCTTCCATCCCCGGATTCTTTTCCTTCCGCTGCTTCCCCGCGGCTCCATATTCCCTGAATTCGGTCCCCGGCCACCAGGAGCTTTCCCCCTTCCAGGATTCCGTCCTGGAGAATAATTTTTCCATTTACAAATAAGGTCTTTTTCATTCTTCCTCCACTCTTTTTCCCTCCAGCTTCCCCAAAAGCACCCTGCCGAACCAGATTCCGAACCCCAGACACAGAAGGCACTGCACCAGAAGAATCCGCTGAACGGGCGCAATGCTTACACCCGCGAAAATCCAGTCCTCCGGCCACAACTTCAGCAGAAGCGTGCTCAGCCCCTGGCCGCACAGAGAGCCTGCGCTGACCAGCATCAGATACCAGGACAGATAGGCTGTCCTGTCCTTCTTCGGCGTGAACAGATAAGCCATATTATTGAAATAAAGGGTGCCTCCCGCGTAAATCACCTGATAGACCAGCATTGTCACCGGAAGCAGCCACAGGTACGTATTTTTTGTGACCAGCATATGTAGAAAGGGGTACAGCGCGAACAACAGGAAAACCTTCTGGAAAGCCCGAAGCCAGGAGGTCCGCAGAAGTAGCCGATGCCAGAAAGGCATGACAACCGCCGTGGTCACAATGTTCATGGCCTGCAAAATACTGATAAACACATAGCTGGCCTCCACCTCCTTCAGCAGATAGGTATTGGCAGAATACAAAGTCATAGTGGAGACCATCATCCAGGCAAAGACGGGAATCATGGTAAGGCAGAATTTCCGGTTGCCGAAAGGCAATGTCAGAAGTCTGGCACCTTTGACACTGCTTTTGGGATATTCCGGCTCCCCCGGCAAAAGCAACAGCACCAGCTCTGTCAGAGCCAGGCCGAAGGCGGTCAGCCGGATCACTCCCATCCAGTACAGCTGTCTTCCGGAAGCTTTGGCAGCATCTGCCAGCATACTGGCTCCAAAGGTGGCCGCCGCCGTAAAAATGCTGTTCACAATACCGGATATGGCAAAAAACCTCCCCCGGATTTCCTCCGGAAGGAAGCCGATATGCCATGCCGGAAAGCCGCTGGCCACCAGAATATTGCACACATTTCCCAGGAGAAGTGCCCCTGCCATCCACCATAGAAGGCTGCCTTGCGGCACCAGTCCCGGCAGCAATGTCACGCACAGAATGACCAGGCCATGATAAAACAGCCTGGCCGTCCCCAATACAACCTTCCTCTTCCGAAACCGTTCCAGCAAAAGAGGAGAAAACGGATACAGAATTCCTGCCAGCAGCGGCAGACTGGTCACAAGGCCGATCTGCACCTGATCCATTCCCGCATTCAGCAGAAAGCCTGTGAGGAACACCCCTGTGGTAAAGGCCGTGTAAATTGCCTTCAGACATTCGGAACCCAATATGTACAGTCTGGCTCTTCCGTCCGCTTTCCCTAAGGAAAATAAGCTGTCATTTCTCATATACTTTCTCTGTCCGCATTCCGCGCACCCTTCCTTCTCTTTCCGCCGGTTTTCTGAATATCCTTTCCATTTTATCCCCTGCATAAATCTTTGCAATCCTATAACACAGAGCCGTTATCCGATCCTGCCTCAGTTATATTTCTCATCTGAATGCCAGACATAGCACTTCATTTCAATCCCGCCACAAACGCTTCCATCTCAATCATCCTGCCGCCGGCCAGCCGGGACGCTTCCGCCGCCAGCGCCATATAGTGGCTCTCAAGGGACTGGCGCAGTGATGTCAGCGTCCCTTTCCCCTGGCTCCGGGCCTGGAACATATCGTGCAGCATACGGTAGTCTCCGCCGCCGTGTCCTGAGATCGTCTCCTGTACATCCATCCGGAAGGTTTCCTCCGGGCCGCCGAACCTGTGAAGCACAATGGACTCTTCCTCCAGATTTCCGCTGATATCCCCTTTCGTGCCCATGATATGAATGGTCCTGTGGTTGTTCCGGTTCAATCCGCACATGTGAAAGCTCACCGTAATTCCGTTCTCCATCTCCATGGTCACAGACTGATTGTCCACCACATCATTGTCACAGCGGAACACACATCTGCCGTATGGACTGGTATGCAGCGTCTCCAGAAGGCCTTCCCTGTCAGGATTTGCCATGACTGCCTTCTGCATCCATCCCGCCCCGTTGGTGTCATAGCCTGTGACCTCATCCGTCACATAGATTTTCTCCGCATCATAAGGACATTCGGCCTTTACCGGACATCCCTCCAGACAATAGCGCGGGGCGCCCTCCGGCGCATTTTCCTCCCGGAAAAAGGTAAGACCTCCCATGGAGGAAATCCGTCTGCAGCGGCTGTCCGTCAGCCAGACCAGAATGTCCATGTCATGACAGCATTTAGCCAGGATCATGGGGCTGGTCTCACCCCCTTTTCTCCAGTTGCCCCGCACATAGCTGTGGGCCTGGTGCCAGTACCCCACATTTTCACTGGCCTGTATGGACACAACCTGCCCCACAGCCCCCTCTTCCAGCAACTTTTTCAGCTTCTGATAAAAAGGCGCATACCGCAGCACATGACAGACCGTCACGCTCCGTCCCAGGCTCTCCGCCTTCTCCAGCAGCTCCAGGCATTCCGCTCCGTCCGCAGACACCGGCTTCTCCAGCAGAAGATCATACCCCTTCTCCAGAGCCAGGCAGGCATGACGCACATGCTCCTGATCCTGGGTACAGATAAATGCCATGTCCGCCATTTTAGGCTGTGCAAACATCTCCTCCACCGTGGCAAAACAATGCTCCTCCGCAAGCCCGTACTCCCGCTTCATCTCCTGAAGGCGTTCCGGAATTCTGTCCGCCGCCGCCACAAGCTTCATCTGCTCCGGGAACTTTTTCGAGTAGGGCGCATAGGTAAGCCTCCCACGCCCTCCCGCGCCCGCAATCACCACAGTTGTAACACCCATTATTCCTTCCTCTCTTTCCAGACGTCAAAGGATACCAGTTCCTCTATGGTCACAGGTCTGTGTTCTTTGATACTCTTGTTGGCGGCGATTCCGATGAGAATGGACATGGAGCCATCTTTGGAACCCGCAAACTGTCCCAGAGGGTCGGCCAGATCGCCTCTGAAAAGCATTCTCAGCAGTCTCTCGTCTCCGCCGCCGTGGCTTCCCGTCTCTTTCTTCAAATCATAAGTCATTGTGCCGCCTTTTCTGTCGAAAAGCTTAATATGGAAGCAATCGTCACAGGCCTGGGTTCCCGTGTCAAATTCACAGGCCTCCATCCTTCCATTTGTACCGCTTATGGAAATCTTCCAGCCCTCATAGGGCGCATGTGCCACCAATGAATAGGACATGAATGCTCCCTGACGATATTTTACGGCCAGAGACATGGTGTCATAGATGTCAATCTCCTCCGCGAAGACACAGCGGTCCCTGTAATACCCGTCCTCTGACTCACAGTCGTAGTACATGGCCTTCACCCAGGGCACCTGGCTGTCCTGATACACATACTCGCACTCTCCCGCGTACGGACAGGTACAGCACCGCTCTCCCCGCTTTTCCCCTGCGGCTCCGTAAAAGCGCAGCGCGCCGTTGGCAAAAACCTCCTCCGGTTCCTGGCCGATGAGCCAATTTACGATATCAAAATGGTGGGTGGATTTATGTACCAGCAGTCCGCCGCAGTTCTCCAGCTTTCTGTGCCATCTGCGGAAATAATCCGCTCCGTGAACCTTATCCAGCATCCACTCGAAATGCACGTTCAGCACTTCTCCCACCACACCCTGCACCAGCAGTTCCTTCATCCTGGTAAAAAGTGGCATGTAGCGACAGTTGAAGGTCACCGTAATCCGCCGTCCGTTGCGCTCCTCCGCATCCAGGATGGCATTACAGCTGTCCTCATCCATGGTCATTGGCTTTTCGCAGATCACATCCACGCCCAGATCCAGGGCCTTTACCACGTACTCGCTGTGAAAACGGTCCACCGTGGTGACAATGGCACAGTCCGGCCTGACCTCCTCCATCATCCTGTCAAAATCCGTATACACAGGCACATCATAGGGAATCAGGCTTTCCACATACTCCGCCCGCTTCCGGTTCACATCCATGATTCCGGCCAGATGCGCCACATCCTGATATCTCTCCGCTATGGCCGAGGCGTACATCCAGTAGCCTCTCCCGCCGGAACCCACTAACACATATTCTTTCATCTTTGTCCTCCTGAATTTAGTTCCGCAGCAGCCCATCCAGTACCCAAATCCGGCAGAGGACTTCCGGCCACATATGGCGTGTCCGTAAGTCCTCCGGGGCACTGTATGGGCTACTGCTGTTTAAGTCGCTGCGCGACGGCTCTAAAGTGTAAAGTCCCTGCGGCACACACCTCAGGAGAGAAACTTTCATTCGAAAGGGCACTCATGAAAGTTCCTCTCGTGTGCCTTTGTGACTTTACCAGTTATTCTTACTTTCATTTCTGTCCATTCAGCGCCTCCGCAAAAAAGGCTTCCGCCTGTCTGCCTCCGAAGGCGTGGCTTCCCTCGTGGATGTCCGTCCAGAGTCTGTCCGGCACTCCCGCGGCTTCATAGATTTCCTTTACATGAAGGTATCCCTTCCACATATCCTGAAAATAGAAGCAGGTATCCGCCGTTCCCATCTCCAGCATCAGATATCTGGGGGCAATCAGCCCGCCTACGTCATCCGTATCCATCCATTTGAAAATCTCCGGCAAAATCTGAGAGCCGCAGAAATTCCCTCTATGCACGCCGAAAGAGGCAAAGGGATTGATATAGGCAATCACGTCCGCCGCCCGGATTCTGGGCTCTACCGCCGACGTAAAGGCCGTTATGGTGCCGCCCTGGCTCATCCCCATCATGCCGATGCGTTCCGGGTCCACCTCCGGCCTGGTGCAGAGATAGTCCACACAGCACTTCATATCCCAGACATTCAACATCAGAGGATACAGGCCCATGATTCCGCCTTTCAGGAAGTTCACATTACAGGTGTCTCTGCCCAGATAATCGTCTCCGTCCCGTCTCTCCCCGAAACCTCTCAGATCCGGCATCAGTGTAAGGTATCCCTTCCTTGCCATCTGTGCGCCATAATCATAATTCATCAGATCGATGTCCGCCTGATGCTCCGGCGTGGACACCAGTCCCGCCACCGGATCCTTTCCAAAGCTGCCATGACCGTGCACACACAGAATGGCAGGCTGTGAACGGTCCTTTTTAAAATGCTTTGGAATCAGTACCTGACAGGGCACCGACATATAGTCCTCCGTGTCGAAAACAACCCTTTCCCGGATAAAATCCCTCTCCTCCACGGAATATTCCACTTCCGCCTCCAGAGGAACCTTCTCCGGGAACTTTCCCATCAGCTCCAGAAGCTTTGCCAGTGTCTCCTTCCGCCAGTCCGAAAAATCCATGCCACAGCACCCGAACCGCAGCGCCGGCAAAAGCTCCGCTGCCCTTCTGTCCCAATAAGCCTGCATGGAAAACTGCCTCCTGCTCATCTCCGCCGCCTTTCTGCACCCCAAATCTATTTTCCTGAATCTGCCACATCTACTAAAACTTCCCACAGCAAACCAAACAGCCATTGCACCAACCCGACAGAATCCGCCCCGCGGATTCTGTCAAGAATGATTTAGTTTTTCTTAGACCGGGTACTGTCCGGTCTTAGAAAAACTTCATTCTTTGACTGCCCCAATCATCATCCCCTTGATAAAGTACTTCTGCAGGAATGGATACACGCACAGGATTGGAACCAGTGCCACCACAATCACCACATATTTCAGCTGCAGACTGATCATGCTCATGGTAGCCGACCCGGCCACCTCTCCCGCCACACTTTCATTGTTAATCAAAATCTTCATCAGAAACACCTGCAACGGCTGCAGATCCTTGCGCCCCGGCAGATAAATCATGGCGTTGAAATAACTGTTCCACTGATGTACCGCATAATAGATAATCAGCACCGACATGATTGGCATGGACAGCGGAATGAAAATCTTGCGCAGAATGGTCCACTCTGTGGCGCCGTCAATCCTGGCCGATTCATACAGGCTGTCCGGAATGGTGGACAGGAAAGTCCTGGCCATAATAATATAATAAGCCGCAGCCCCGGCAGGCAGCACAATAGCCCAGCGGGTATTGTACAGTCCGATTCTGTTGATCAGCAGATACATGGGCACCAGCGTCCCCGAGAAGAACATGGACAGCGTAAAGAAAAAGGACAGCTGTCTTCTCAGGAAAAACTGACGTCTTGACAGCGGGTATGCCGCCATCATGGTAAGGGTGGTGCTGATCGTGGTCCCCACCACGGTATACCATATGGTATTATAGTAGGAACGCCAGACTTCCCCGTTACGGAATATCATTTCATAGGCTTTCAGGGAAAATCCCTTTGGCAGCAGCGTCACCAGATTGGAGATAACCGCTTCCGGTGCGCTGATTGACATGCTGAACACATAGATCAGCGGGTACAACGTAACGCAAGCCGCCAAAAAGCAGAACACATAATTGCATACTGTAAAAATTCTGTCACCCGGAGACATCCTGCGGCGTCTTCTGCGGGTTTGCATGGTTTTCTTTTTTTCTGTCACCATAGAGACACCTCCGATACTTTTCTGCTCAGTTTATTGGCAAAGATGACCAGCACCAGGTTGATGGCAGAATTGAATAGTCCCACCGCCGAGCCGAAGCTGTAATTTCCTTCCACAAGACCGGTTCTGTATGTATAAGAAGAAATCACATCCGCCACGTCCAGAGTCACAGGGTTGTAGAGAAGGATAATCTTCTCATATCCCACGCTCATCAGCGTTCCGATCTGCATGATAAAGGTCACAATGATGGTGGGCAGGATGCAGGGAATGGATACATGAATCACCTGTTGTATCTTGCTTGCACCGTCCACCCTGGCCGCCTCGTACAGCTCCTGACTGACTCCCGTCAGCGCGGCAAGGTAAACGATGGCCGACCAGCCAAAGCCCTGCCAGATACCGCTGGCGATAAATACTGTCCTGAACCACTTCGGTTCCATGAGGAAATTAATGGGTTCTCCGCCAAATGCCTTGATCACGGAATTGATAATTCCGGAACTGGGTGATAGAAAGTTCACCAGCATACCGCAGATAATTACAGTGGAAATGAAATAAGGGATGTAGCTGACCGCCTGCACAATTCTCTTGTACGCCCCGTGTTTTAAATCATTCGTCATCAAGGCGAAGAGAATGGGAATAGGGAAACCCCACAGAATGCTGAAAACGCTGATCAAAAGCGTATTTTTCAACACTCTCGTAAAATAAGGCGAGTTAAAAAACTGGATAAAATATCGGAAGCCCACCCAATCGCTTCCCATGATTCCCTTTACCGGAGAATACTTCTTAAAAGCAATGATATTCCCGTACATAGGATAATAGACAAATACCAGATAGTGCACCACCACCGGCAATATAATGAGAAGCAATGCCTTATCCCGTTTTACATTTTTTAAAAACCGTTTTCCCCCTGCCGCCATTCTTTTCCCAAGGGGCTGCTTTTCTGTTTTCCGCACATTTCCTTTCAAAGATACCCTTCTCCTTTCTGTCGTCTGTATGGACGGATGACCACGCTGTATTCAGGACGCTGTCATACAGTCCCCTGGGTACTTCTCAAAAAAGAGCCGGCAGACAACGGCCGGCCCTTTTTCTTTTATTCATGATTACTGCTGAGAGGTCAGCCTGTCATACTGAGCCTGCTTTACAGCCAGTATCTTCTCCACGCCCAGCGTCTTTACATACTCCACATAGCTGTCCCATTCCGCTTCAATGTCGGCGGTACCCACGGTAAACTTACCTGTCATCTCCCAGATGTAGGTGGCCAGGTCTCCGGAGAGTCCGCTGATGGATTCGCTCTCCTCTTCTGTGGCAGGCGGAAGGGTCATGCCTGCTACCATGTAAGGTCTGGTGGCGTCTGTCACATCTATGATCTTCTGCTGCAGTTCTTCCGGATAGCTGTACAGCATGGCCTGCTCACGTTTGTCAGACTTCAGATAGCACAGTCCCAGCTGGCAGCCGTAAGAGCTGAGAACCTCGCTGGCAGAGAGCCCGTCGGGATTGGCGGTAACCTTCTCCGTGAAGCTGTAGGTCCCGTCATTTTCCTTCACATAGGTGTCGCCTTCAATGCCGAAGTTCATCAGTTCCTTGCCTTCTTCGCTCATCATATAGTCCATAAGCGCCACAGCCACATCTGGATGCTCACAGCTGCTGGTCACAACATATCCGTTTACGGTCATGTCGCCTACCACCTCTGTCATCTGTGCATAAGGTCCCTTGGGCGGCACTACGGGAATCAGCTCCGCACCTTCCACACCATTGGCCTCCAGAGCAGCCTCCAGGGTTGCGATACGGGAAGGATATGCGGTAAACGCACCTACCTCGTCGCGGGATACCTTTTCATACAGCTTGTTCTCATCACCCAGAGTCAGGAATTCTTCGTCCAGAAGCTTTTCCTCATAGAATGCGTTGAGCCAGGTGTAGAATTCCTTCGCCTCGTCACTGATAAACTCATACTGCATCTGGCCGTTCTCATCCGGATACCATCCGTCGGACTGGAACAGATGCAGTCCCCATGCGTTCGCCCAATATGTGGTATACCATGCATGGCCGCCTGCGGAGAAGGGAACCTCGTCGCCGGCATCTCCGTTTCCGTTGGCATCCTGATCACGGAACGCCCGCAGAACTGTCATCCAGTCGTCGATGGTCTCCGGAACTTCCAGGTTCAGGCGGTCCAGCCAGTCCTTTCGGATAATAAAGCTATAGGGAGCAAAGTATGCGCTCTCGTTCAGGGTATTTACAGAATAAATATGTCCGTCTGCGGAAGTCAGAGCCTTTACATTGGGGAACTGCTCATAGGCCTTCTGGATATTCTCGCTGTTCGCAATGTACTCTTCCAGCGGAAGAATTGTCCCCTGGCCTCCCAGCTCAGCCAGACTCAGGCCGTTGGGCAGGAACATAATGTCGGGAAGCTTTCCGCCGCCGGCCCCCACTCTCAGTTTCATCACATCCACATACTGTTTGGATGCCGTCACATCCCAGTTGATTTTAATATTGGTGCGTTTCTGGATTTCTTCCCATACAGGAAGATTATCTGCCAGAGAGGCAACATTTCCGTCCGGCGTTGCTATGGTAAGCTCCACCTGCTCTGCCAGAGGGAAGGTAATCCCGGCGCTTGCCGGCTCCTCTTCCGATGGTGCGCTGCTGTCGCTTCCCGTGCTTTCCGACGTTTCCTGTGATGAGGTCTGTTCGCTGGGCTGTACGGAGCTTTCCTTAGGTTCTTCTCCTCCGCAGCCGGTCAGACATCCCATGATCAGAGCCAACGCACTTGCTGTCGCCACAATCTTTTTCCAACTGTTCCTTTTCATTCATTGTACCTCCTTTTATTTGTACCGAATTTCAGCGTCTCACACTATCCGAATCCGGTGATAGTTTTATCATATTTGTTTTTCACAGATTATACAACAAACCATTCTTGCAGACATATAAATCTGTCATATTCACCAATTTTCTGCGGATTTTCCGGCCTTTGGACAAACTATGATACAAAAATTGTATCCCCCACAAAAACGGTTTGTTGCGTCCCTGCTTTCTTTCATATTATAATGAGTTGTGTAAGGAACTGTGGAAAAACAAACTACCGAAATTGAAGGAGGAAACCACTATGAATTTGCACATTGAAGAAACGCCCGTACTGCTGGGAAAGAAAGCCGCCGCACTGACGGCCTCTCTGCTGCGTCAGGCCATCGGCGAGAACGGAAGCGCCAGACTGGTATTGTCCACCGGCAGCTCACAGTTCGAGACATTGGAAGCCCTGGTGCAGGAAGACGTGGACTGGAGCAAGGTTACCATGTTCCATCTGGACGAATACGTCAATCTGCCGGAAAGCCACCCTGCAAGCTTCCGCAAATATTTAAAGGAAAGATTTCTCTCAAAGGTTACTTTGGCGGCTTACCATCTGGTGGATGGAAACCCTGACTCCATCCCCGCACTGACCGCAGAGCTGAAAAAGGCTCCCGTGGATGTGGGCCTGATCGGCATCGGTGAGAATGCTCACATTGCCTTCAACGATCCTCCCGCTGATTTCGATACCCGGGAAAGCTATATTGTGGTCAATCTGAACGAAAGATGTAAGCAGCAGCAGGTAGGAGAAGGCTGGTTTGCCACCACGGCGGACGTGCCGGCTCAGGCTATCTCCATGACGGCCTGGCAGATCATGCAGTGCCGCCACATTATTTCCTCCGTTCCCCATAAAGTAAAGGCGAAAGCCGTGGCCGATACCCTGAGCCATGATACCACGCCCGACATTCCTGCCACCCTGTTGAAGACGCATCCGAACTTCGATCTGTTCCTGGATGCGGAATCGGCTTCTCTGATTGAAAAGTAGAAAGCACCAAAAAGCCGCCGCGCCATAACCTGTCATGTCACACTAAGGAGACCTTTATGAAAACGTTCCGCGTTATCAAACGTTCCCATACCTACAGACGTATGTTTTTACATACTTATGCGCAATATGCGGCTTTTTCTCTTCTCGTTCTGCTGGCGGCGGGGCTGATCCTTTTCTATCAGGATTCCCGCACCGTCAGAAATAATACGCGGCAGACGGCTGCCAATCTGGCGTATTACGCGGATGATCTGCTGTCTGCCTGCCAGAAGCTTTCCGCAAATGTGGGGCAGAGCTCAAAGCTTCTGGAGCTTTCCTCCAATGCCGCCACTGATCTGGATTTCTCTCTGCTGGACTCCACCACGCTTTTCTCAGCTCAGCATAATCTGGTGTCCGCCAAAGCCCTCAACCGCTTTGTGGCCACCCTCGGCGTCTATCTGTACAACAAACAGTATGTGGTGTCCGATTATGGTACGCTCACCCTGGAAAGCTTCTATCAGAGTATCTTCAACATGAGTCCCGGCGTCTTCTCCGAATATCTGCGCCCTCTGGGGTATGGAAGCTTTCTCTTCGTTCCCCAGGGTGCCGTGGAAGAGACCCGCACGCCGCAGCATCCCCTTGTGGTGCTCTCTGTCATCGACGGCAACAGCACCCGCTACGGCAATCTCTTCATTTTCCTGGATGAGCGGCAGATGCAGGAAGATATTCAGATGCTTTTGAACAACGACGATATGGAATATTACCTTTTTGACCAGAAGGGCGAATTGATTATCAGCAGCAGCGCCGTGGAAAATAAAGATGTATCCCTTCTCTCCCGTCTGAAGGGAAATGACAATTATCAGAGCAGTACCGGCAAGTATTCCGGCTGGTCCGGTTTCGCTGGCTACTCCGAATCCTGGCTGAGAAACCGCCTTCATGTGAGGCTCTGGTCTCTGGTGGGAATCTGTGTCTTCCTGTTGCTTCTGGGCTTTCCTCTGACTTATGTCATCTGCCGCAAAAATTACGCTCCTATCAGGGAGCTGGCTCACATCGTCAGTTCTCCCGAGGACAGCGCCGACGGCAGGGACATCGAATATGAAGTGCTGAAATCTATCATCACTTCCATCTTCCAGGATAAGTCCCTGCTGGAAGAGCAGCTCCTGATCTACAGGCCCCTGCTGGTCAACAGTATGCTGCTGGAGCTGTTGGAGGGCTCTCAGCCCAAAGCCGAAGTCCTTCCCGGCCTGAAAAAGCTGGGAATCGAGTTCCCCTTTTCCCATCATGTATGCTGCTGTGTCCTCACGGCCTGCGCCACGCAGGACTTCCTCAGTAATCTGGCCCTGGCAATGCGGACTGTGAATACAGGCTGTCTCTATGTCACTTTCCGGAAAAGCTTCGGCATCTTCCTGATCAGCGGTCCTTCTCCGGAAATATGCGAGAATGCCTGCGGCAGGCTTCTGGAGCTGCTGGGTGAAATCAGTCCGGATGCCCTTCTGGGGATTGGAGATGTGATAAGCGACCTGGAGCAGCTTGGCACCTCATGTCAGCATTCCAGAACCGCTCTGGAATACCTGCCTCTGGATTCGTTCAGCCGCGGTGTCTTCTGGAAACAGATCAGCCAGAGCGGCATACTGAACCTGACGCTTCCCACATGTCTCGCCTCCCTGCCCGTCTCCTTTGGGACCGGTCAGTACGCGGAAGCCAGGAGCGGCCTGACGCAGTATTTTCAGTCCATATGCCGGGGCGGACTTGTGAAAAAGGAATATCTGCGCTATGCGAAAGAACAGCTGCTGGCCGCCATGGCAAGAGCGGAGAAGGGACAGAATCTGCGTTTCAATCCCGCACTCCTGAACGCCTGGACCCCGGAACAGCCCTGCGCACTGGAAAGCCTGAAAGAGCTGGCTGCGCAGGCCTGCGACAAGCTGGAACAGGCTGCCGCGGACTCCAGAGAGCAGAATCTCCAGAACTCCGCCCAGAATCTCATCGATTACCTGCAGCTTCACCTCCATGACGAGGATCTCTCTCTGAGTAAGCTGGCAGATGTGTTCCAGCTCTCCGAAAGCAGCATCAGCCGCAAGATTAAGCAGATCACAGATTCTAATTTCCTGGATTATGTGAACAGAAAGAGAATAGAATATGCCTGCGGACTCCTCTCAGGGACGGATATGTCCGTCAATGATATCTCCAGAGCCGCAGGCTATGAAAATGATATTACGTTTCGCAGATTGTTCAAGAAATATATGGGCATTACGCCCGGGGATTATCGTAGACAGGGGGAGGCGCCCCGTTGACGGGGATCGCTCTCCCTTTATCGGCCTGTCAGAACCAACGCTTCTTTTAGCATAAAGTACACATCCCGTACACTGTCATAAGCTGCCAAAATACCATCAAGCAACTCTCTTCCGAAAAAAGCAGTGCCTAATTGGTCCTCATGTACAAAAGAAATTCTCCTGCGCTCCAGCCATTCCTGTAAAAGGGTATCCTCTTCTGAATAACAGGCTCTCTTATATTTTTCTCCCTGTACTTCCAATAGACCGGCCCTATTGAACCTTTCTATTACCTCTTTCGCATAATGCTTATTATCCAGGATATAATCCCGTATTTTCTCCATACCTCCCGCATTTAAATCGTAGAGATTCAGTCCAAGCTTGTATCCTGCCAAAGATGCGTCAAAAAAGAACCCCGGTGCATTTTTCTTGTTCACAGCATCCAGCTTAAATCGAATGTAAAAATACTCTTTTATCGGAGCATCCCTGCAAAACCGGGCATCATTATATGCCGAAGAAATGCACCTTCTCTTATTATTCAGCAAATCACTGTCTACTTTGCAAAAATAATGATACAATTCGTAATACAATTCTTCCAATGGATATTTTACGCCGGCACGGTATAACATTTCATTTTCCTGATGGGCATTTTTACAATTATTCTTTCTGATTGCCTGATAATAATCTATGGTAGACGTATTAAAGCCCTCAAACATTGTTTCGCTTCCTTATTCCCCAATTATTTCCAGTCCATCCGGGAATTCCCGTATGACGAGTGCGCAGGTATTTGTCAGTCTCACATTATCCTTTATGGGATATTCTACCTTGCCTCTCGTTTCTCCATCCGGACAATGTACATCCAGTTTTGTGTTCAGCAGGCCTAAATTATTCGCTAAATTATTACAGAAAAGAATGCTCCCTGCACTCACACCGATTACCATTCCATTGGCTCTGATATACTCCATCAAGGACGCATTGAAACCGGTGGCATTTATTCTTTCAAGTAAATATGCAGTATTTCCTCCACACAAGTAAACCATGTCGTATTTCTGCAATTCAGCTAACTCCATTCCTACATGCAGGTCAAAAACCCTGATATTTTTATTTGGAATACCACACTTTAACAAGTCATTCATACATTTGGGCAGCACTTCTATTGCTTCCGCATCAATCGCTGCCGTTGGAATAAATAATGCCTTTACATCTGCCATATTTTTTCCCGTCATTTTCACAAAATACTCTTTTATTTCCTCTGTCTCCAAACCCGCTGATGTTAATAATACTCTCATATCTGCTCCTATTCTGGCCAATTCATTTTTCCATCGGAAATTCCCATTTTCCGACATTCGCCGCATACATACTCTTTTTCCGACTGATTACCAATCTGATATTTCAATATCTTGTCTTTGAAAACAATATACTTCACATTCCCGGCCTTAAAATCGACAAACCAGTTTCCTCCGTTATCCGGGTCGGTGCCCATTACTTTGGCTATTTGTTCCGGAAAGTCTTTTTTATCGCTGGTAAAATGCAATACCGTCCAGTATTTCGGTTTCCCATCGGTATTCCATAATTCAATTTTATGAATGTTCAGTAAGTCAATGATGGTATCGTCCGTTACGCTTTCTTTAATCAATATCCCCTCATATACTTCCTGCTTCTTCCCTTGAATCGCATTATTCCCGCAGCTATGCACCTCCTTCACTTCGCTTAGTGTCAATTCATCCTTTAGCAGCACGTCCATAGAAACATGAAACAGCTCTCCCAATAGCAACAGTTTTTCTGTTTCCGGCAGTGCAATATCTGCCTCCCACTTGGAGATGGACTGCCTGCTCACATTGCATTTTGATGCAAGCTCTTCCTGGGTCATTCCATTCGCCTTCCGTAATTCTACTATCTTTTCTGATAATTTCACAAAAGATTACCTCCTGCATGTGCTGATTTTATTGTACAGAGTCTTTGTTATTATTACCACCAATTTCAGAGTTCTTTTTCGCAACCTATAGTTGTCATTCAGTAGGCCAGCCCCCGTCACCCTTCCAGCTGAGTACATCATTTCTACCAGCTTTAGCATAATATGGATAATGGCAGATAATCACATCGACTATCTGCCATTTCTCCTGATCAGCGTTTTTCTTTCTCCAGCAATTTCTCCAATTCCACTCGCAATCGGGTTTTTAAATCCTCCAGTTCTTCCGGCGTTGGCAAAAATTCGTCCGCCACCAGCTCCGAACCCAGTTTCCAGACAGGACCGCCTGTGTCAGTGTCCCCCTTTCTTCTGGGAAAAAGATGCCAATGCATGTGGACGCCGCTGCCTGTGCCTAAAAGCTCATAATTCAACTTATCCGGCTTAAATGCGTTGTAAACAGCCTCTGCCACAATTGCCATCTCATGAAGAAATTTATCCCTGAATTCCGGTTCCAAAAAGTGCAGCTCCGTTGCATGCTCCTTGCATAGAAATAAGGAATAGCCTTTAATGCGCTGGTGGTCTCCAATTACAACATATCCCGTATTCAATTCTTTCACAAAATATGGATTTTTATCTTTTTTTATCAAATCGATCCTCTCGCAAACCATACAACCTTCCATCGCTTCTCCTCCTGTTTCCGTACAAAGCTCCGCCCACACTTTATTATGTAATAAGTATTTTTAACAATATATGGTGTTTTGCAACTTTTTCCATTTCTTCAGGTGTAACCTCGTATTATTCGAACTCCATACAGACAGTACGGCATATAAGCAAAAATCGTTGATTTTAAGGCATTTTCAAAAAAGATTAGAACCTATAAAACACTATAAAAAAGAAAAATAATGCAATAAAAATGCAATGGAGTACATTCAGATTTATCAAAATTATATCCCCAAACACTAAAGACCTCAATATCATTTTTCAAATAGACGTTCAAACATGAGCGTCTATTTTTTGTATTGTGAAAAAATCACATTAATAACTGTCGTTTTTTGTATTTTTATGGTAAAATAATTTTTATCAAAAGAAACGAGGTGCTAAGATGAAAATATTTGTAAGTTGGTCTGGAAATTTAAGTTGTGAAATAGCCGAACTTTTAAAAAAATGGATTCCTTGCATTTTGCAATCCGTAGAAGTATTCTTTTCATCTATAGACATAGAAAAGGGTGATAATTGGGATAAAACTATTTCTACAGAATTATCTGAATGCAAATATGGCATTATTTGTCTAACCAAAGACAATATCGCTGCACCATGGATTAATTTTGAAGCAGGTGCAATAGCAAAATCTCTTGATTCGAGAGTTTCGGCATTAATGGTAAACATTAAGCCTTCTGACATTAAAGGTCCAATATCTCGCTATCAAGCTACAAAATTTGAAAAAGATGATTTTTTTCAGCTTATATCATCAATTAACAAAGTATTAGAAAATCCTCTGGAAGCTTCTGTACTCCAAAATACATTTAATGCTATGTGGTTATTATTGGAGCAAGAAGCTTTGCCTATTATAGAAAAATATTCAAAACCAGAAAAAACAAGGAAGAATGATAATGATATACTTGATACTGCACCTTTAGAGGAAATATTACAAATTTTAAGGCAACAAAGTGCTATTCTTTCAAACCCCGATAAACTATTACCTATTGATTATTTAGAGTATATACAAAGAAAGTTAAATGATCGAAGTAGAGCTTTTTCGGTAGATACTGAAAGACTTCTTGATGAACTTCTTCATTATTTAGACAATGTTCTTACAAAATTTGAAACAGTACCTTCTCATGCTATATTTTTTGATTTTATAAAACTTTGTGATTTAAGTGATTTAATAGAAATAGTCTCTCACACTGCTAGAAATATAGGAAACAAGAGAATGTACTCTCAAGCACGTAGACTCGAAAGACTATACTATAGCATTGTTGAGGGCAAAGATGAAAATTCATTGTCACAAAATACTGATTAATTTCATTGTATATAATTCTATATCTATTGTTTTCTCTACATAAAACTTAGAATTTTATAACTTATTTAGATAGACGTTCAAACATGAGCGTCTATTTTTTTACCCAAATTTCAGAAGAAAGGAGCTGATAACGTGGCAGTATTCCGGGTGGAGAAAAACAGGGGCTATACGGTTATGTCAAACCACCACTTACGCAACCCCGGCTTGTCACTAAAAGCGAAAGGGCTGCTTTCCCAAATGTTGTCCCTGCCGGAAAATTGGGACTACACCCTAAAGGGCTTATCCAGTA
>CAQUWW010000007.1 GCA_948896875.1 uncultured Acetatifactor sp.
CCATCAAAGAGATAAAGCTTGCCAGCGCGGGAAAGGCAATACGGGCAATGTATGACGCACATATGAAAGAAATCCGGGACAGGAATGCGAGAGACGATTATGTGCGGGACGAGGGACGGGCTGAGGGCGAAGTAATTGGAGAAGCCAGAGGACAGGCCAAAGGTGAAGTGATTGGAGAAGCCAGAGGGCAGGCCAAAGGTGAAGTGATTGGAGAAGCCAGAGGCCGGGCCATGGGCGAGCTCCGGAAAGTCATCAGCCAGGTTCGGAAGAAAGTCTCCAAAAACATGTCTGCAGAGGAGATTGCGGATATGCTGGAGGAGGATATTGATCTTATCGTCCGTATCTATAATACGTTGAAAAAACACCCTGACTGGAACGATGAAAAGGTCTATGAATCCTTGTCATTTTAGATATGGCTTCGCCCCGGAAGTTTGTTTGAAGCATTTTTCTACAATAATCCCCTGATTTGTTTCAAGGATACAGGAGACTTCATTCACGAAACGGAAACTCGAATTTCCCCAAAAAGGTATTGCAAAATCCCCCGAAAAGGGGTTAAATAGTAAAGGATTGAAAAGCAGCACAAACGGAAAGGATTTCAGATTATGTCAACGATTTCATTGCCCAAAAATTATAAATCCGGATTGAACCTGTACGATACCCAGGTTGCCATCAAAATGGTAAAAGATTTCTTCCAGTCTCTACTGGCAGAACGTCTGAATCTGCTGAGAGTTTCCGCTCCTCTCATGGTAGATCCCAAATCCGGTTTAAATGACAATTTAAATGGTGTGGAGCGCCCGGTAGCCTTCGACATCAAATATCAGGACGGGCGGGAAGCCGAAATTGTACACTCTCTGGCGAAATGGAAGCGTTTCGCCCTGAAAAAATATGGTTTCTCCGCGGGGGAAGGTCTCTACACGGATATGAGTGCTATCCGCCGGGACGAGGAGGCAGATAATATTCACTCTATCTATGTGGACCAATGGGACTGGGAGAAAATCATCACCAGAGAAGAGCGCAATCTGGATACCCTGAAAGAGGTAGTACGCATCGTGTACAAAGTCCTGCGTAAGACAGAAAAATATATGTCCATCCATTATGACTATATAGAAGAAATTCTTCCCCATGATATTTTCTTCGTCACCACCCATGAACTGGAGGAAATGTTCCCTGACAATACCCCAAAAGAGAGGGAGTATTACATCGCAAAGGCAAAGGGCGCCGTCTGTATTATGCAGATCGGAGATGTGCTGGGAAATGGCAAGCCCCACGACGGCCGGGCGCCGGACTATGATGACTGGTCGCTGAATGCGGATATTATTGTCTATTATCCCGTATTGGATATTGCTTTGGAATTGTCCAGCATGGGCATTCGTGTGGACAGGGACGCACTGCTGTCCCAGCTTGAGAAAGCCGGCTGTACGGAACGGGCCGCGCTGCCCTTCCACAAAGCAGTTCTGAACGATGAGCTGCCTTTCACCATCGGCGGCGGTATCGGACAGTCCCGTATCTGTATGTTCTTCCTGAGGAAGGCTCATATCGGGGAAGTACAATGTTCCCTCTGGCCGGAAGAAACCATGAAAGAAGCCGAAACAAAGGGTCTGCAGCTGTTATAGCTGCAGACCCAAATCCAGCATTTCCGGACAGCCTCTTTTCCTTCGACAGAGTGTTCCGCTCTGTCGAATTCTGCTTCCAAATTTACTCATACTTCTTCGCCATCGCCACCACCGGAACAAACAATCCTCCCAGCGTAACTGCCAAAATTACGGCGATCCGGCCAAAGAGCCAGAGAAAATCCGGTACCAGAAGTCTTATGGGGACATAGGCAATCGGCCATAATACCGGCACCAATAGACAAAATGTCCGCAAGGCCTTTATAATATGAGGCCAGTTTCTGTTGTTAAAATATACTCCGGGTACACTGAGCTGGAAAAACCCGTCGCTGTATTCGCTTATCCGCATTTTGTCATACAGTTCCGGAAGCCTGTCCGGCATCAGGACTACAGGCCAAATCCCAATAAAAAGCACCAGCGGTATTATAATCAGCAGATCCAGAGACAGGTCAAATGTGCTGATTCCCAACCTGTCTCCCAGCAGATACAGCGCTGTCACCTCTGCCACAGACAGTACCATTCCGCCCAGATAGAGTATCAGCCTTTTCTTTTTCGTCCCTCGAATCTTCTCTCTGTCTTCTTCCGGCAATTCTCCGGCCCCTTTGATCAATCTGATAAGTTCTTCGTCTGTTATCTCCGCTTCTTTCTGTTCTTCTGCCATGGACTGCCCATGCAGCAGCTCTGTCACAGTAACCCCCAAAGCTTCCGCCAGCGGTTCCAGCAGGGCCACGTCCGGCATACTGACTCCCCGTTCCCATTTGCTCACCGCCTTATTGGTCACATACAGCTTTTCCGCCAGCTGCATTTGGGTCATCCCCAGTTCTGTGCGCCTCCCGGCGACAAAGAGGCCGAACTGCACCATATCCATCTGATTTCTGCCCGCCATACCGCTTTTCTCTTTTTTCTCATTCTTAATTGCTTTTTCTCTTTCCTCTTTCCTGTCATTTATTGCAGTCATCCAACTTCCCATCTCCTCTTCCTGCTCTTTTACGTCTACATCGATCTCGCAATCCATTTCCCACACAAATCTGCCTTACCATTGTGTTATTTTGTAACAGTTCAGAGGCACTGAACTGTTACGCTATTTTACAGATTTGAAAAACTGCGATTTCCCGCTGCATTCAGTATATAAAAAAGCAAAAAAGAACGCAATCTACCGTTGGTAGACTCAGCGATATACGGCAAATTTCTCATTGCGAAAGCTCTGTTCATAGCCCAATGTATCCATAAAGGATGTCAGCCGCTTCCATTTCTGGTCTTCCTTCATTTCCTGCAGCTTTTTCTCCGAAATGTCGGATGCCTCCAGCGCTTCCAGGCCGCCCTCCACAGCCAGGGCATGGTAATTCTCCAGAATAATCACCGGCCGCTCCATTCCCTTTTCTTTCACCTGCCCCTCGATCTGCGCAAGCTCGCTGTCCATGACTTCCAGCCTGTAAGAATCCAGATCACTCCAGGGATTAAATGCCGAAGGCATCTGCAGATAATAGGACAGAGAAGGAATGTCTCCATAGAGAATAACCTCCTTCCCCTGCAATCCACTCTCCTTCACATAGGCACTGATCTCCTCCATCCACCGGGCCTTTTCCGGACTCATTTTGATGTTCTTTAATATCTCATTATTGGTTACGACAGTATTGGCATCCTGAATTCCCGTAGCTTCCGCAAAAGCGAAGCCCATCCCGAAGCCGCCGAACTGGAACAGGCATAGCGCCAGAAATGCCACCAGAATCCCTTTGGCCGGAAAGGCTGAAATCCGCCAGCCATTTTTCGTTCTCCGCTCTCCGATATGACGAATGAACCGCCAGCTTTCCCACAAAGTATACGGCGCCGCCAGGAACAGATTATTCATACTGGGATAGACCCCATTATTACTTCCGATGGAGGTCAGCAGAATGATCAGAATCAACATACTGCCCAGCAGTTTTTCCTCCCGGGGACTTCGGGGGTGAAAAATGCGCACCACGGCAATGAACATAGTCAACATCAGAAAAATGGTACCCGGACGATAAATGGGATCATAGCTGTAGAAATACAGGGAACAAAATTCCCTTGCATACAGCCACCAGAGCGTCAGGACACTGACCCCGGCCCAGAGCAGCCTTATTCCCACATGGACAGCCCACACAATCCCTCCGGAAGCATTTCCTCCGGAAGCATCCTCTCTGGTAATATCCCTTCCGGCAGCATTCCCTCTGGTGACATTTTCTCCGGCGGTATCCTCCTTTACAACCTTCCCTCCGGCAGCACCCCCTGCTTCTTGCGCCTTTCCCCTGGAAAAAATATCCTCCAGCCTGCCCGCCAGGGCAAACAATATCATGCCGCCCGCCACAATCACACCCAGTCTGCCGGCCCAGTACAGGTTTTCCACATAACGATCCAGAATTCCTCTGATCATGGAAATTGCCTTGTAGTCAGAAGCATTTCCCGTCATGGAAAACAGGCGGCGGATTCCTGTGATATACACATCGATTCCATAGCGAATGTGTATATAGTTCAGAAGCACCACAAGAGCCGCCGCATATCCCAGCAGGCACCAGAGGGTATGCCGCAATGTTCTCTTCCAGAATCCTGTGTCGTTCTTCCTCCCTGCACTGCCTTTTCTCTCCTCCAGCCACACAATGAAATCATAGGCCCAGACCGCCACAATCATGGCCGCCTCCGGCAGATTGGAAAAGCGCACCAGCACATTGGTTCCCAAGAATACACCGGCCCAAATCATACAGGCCCTTTTCTCCTTTGTCAGACCAATATACAATAAAATAGAAGAAAGTAAAAAAAACAGATAGGTCAGATAATTATATAACAGCGCCGTAGGACACCAGCACAGACTCAGCGCAATCATCTCTCCTGCAAAGACAATCCCTGCCTGCATTTTCAGTTTCCTTGTGCAGAAAAAATACCCTGTCAGCGCCAGCACACTGGCAAACAGCCCTGTGTACAGATTCATTCCCATCAGCGTATCCGCACTTGGAAGCTTCGTCAGCAGATTACCGGTCACATTTGCCAGATATGTGGAAAAAAGCCACATAGGATCCATATGCCGGGTTCCCATATACTGAAAATTCGCATAATTATATCCCGTATCCCAGAAATCAAGTCCCCAGGAAATGTGCCGTAACGGATAAAAGGCAAGAATCACAAAAAACAGATTTTCCCGCAGATTCTGCTTCTGTTCAAAAGACCAGGAACCCCGTTTCACTTTTTTCCCGTATGTCAAAAAAAATTCTGTCTTCAAAACCGCTTCCTCACTCTCTGCTCTCCCGCTTTATGGCAAACAATTCGTCCGCCTTTTCCACTGTTCCCAACATCCTTCTATAGATGCCAAGATGCAGCGCCGTCTTATGCAGGATGTCAAATACCCATTTCCTCACAATATCCACAAGGATACCGCAGACAAACACGCAGATCACAGCCGCCGCTGTCCAGAAAATCAGCACAACCGCCGCCCAAATACCGCCTTCATTCATGGCCCCGGCCACCTTTCCTGCTCCCAGCCAGCTCTGCCAGGTATAGCGGAAGCCCAGATTCTCATGGAGCAGATACACGCCCAGAGTATAGGGACCTATCCGGTTCACCAGACCGGCTCCCTTCCCCTGCAGATCCATTCCGGCAAAGAAACCGAACAATCCCACCGCCGCCAGAAGCGCCAGAATATGGTTGTATTCCAGACACATTCCCAGCATTCTCCCCAGACCGCCGGTGCGAAGGTAGATTGCCCGCAGGAGAAAAGTTCCCACAAATATCAACAGACAACAGCCTGCATACAAAAGCAGGCAGCGCCTCTTTTTTTCCAGAAAAGAAATCCCGAAACGCCTTATATATGCTGCAGTCAGGAACACGCACAGATACCAAAGGCAGTCATATCCCTTCCCATCCATCTCCAGGCGCAGGGGCAGAACACTTTTCAGCAGACAGAAAGCAAATAGCAAAAGCCCCAGAGCCATCTGCATCTGTCGCCTGTCCATTTTCCTCACCGCCATTCCCACAAAGGGCAGAAGCAGATACAGGAATACATATGCCGTCATAAACCAGTAATGTCCCATAGACACGGGAAAAATCAATGTCAACACAAAATGCGCGTCAAACTCTGTCCCTGTCATCACTCCTGACAGAGCGCCAAACAGGCCAAAAACCACGGAATATACCCACACCTGCAGCCACAACCGTATCAGGCGGCTGATTTTAAAGGAAGAGGTGCATAGAAAATATCCGCTGATCAGCATATATACATTTACCGCCACAATGCAGAAACATTCCAGCAGCCAGGCCAGCGTTTCCCCTATTCCCATTCTGTCTCCGGTTAAGTCCGCAAGCAGTTCTCCCTTTCCCAGATAATGCAATACCACTACCATCATCATCGCCCCACAGCGAAGCAACTCCAGATTTGCCATCCGTCCTCCGCCTCCGGCAGACTGCGTCTTATTCCTCTTCTCCTTCATATCTCTCCTCGCTTCTTCGCCGTCTGAAAGCACATAGCGGCAGCTCTGTCCGATTCCTGTCCTTCCGGATTGTCTTCCTTCTATGCTACCACACGCCGGCCACAAAAGCAACCGACGATCATTTTATAGGAATAAATCAATTTACAAAATCTGATGATCGGATTATAATTTTATATGTCTGTGATTAAAAAAAGAAAAGCAATGAGAATTCATGCAAATACACCTGCAGAGGAAATATATGCCGATAGAATTAACCCGCATGTCCGCTCTTGAATATGATAACATTGTCTCCGGGAAAATGACTCCCGCCATGGCGGCGGAATATCTGAAAAACGGAAAGGTAACTGTGCGCAGTTTTGCTCAGACCCTGAAAGAAATGTATCCTGCCCCGAATCTGTCCCAGAGGCTGACGGAATTCTTCCTGTCCATTCTGCCGGACACCAATCCTCAGTCCGTATCCAGAAAGATCCGCAACTGGATTTCCGGGAAAAATCAGCCTGCGGACAGAGAAGATATCTTCCGAATCGCTTTCGCCCTGGGATTTTCAGAGCAACAGTTAGATTATCTGCTGAGTTTGTGCACCGACTTCGGAATCCAATACCGAAATGACCGGGAAGTCATCTTCACATGGTTTCTGCGAGGCGGACGTCCTTATGAAGAAGCCGCGGCTTTTTATGCCTCCCTGCCGCCTGTGAGAGAGCGCAATCTGGCGCGCACCAGGAAGACTTCACGGCTTACCCATGAGGTGCGGGCAGAATTCCAGGCCGTGGGAACAACGGAAGAGCTGAAACGCTGTCATGCCAGGAATCTGGACAATTTCGGCTCCATGCATCTTCGAGCCTATTACTATTTTGAGAAATATCTGAATCAGCTGATTCACCCTACGCCCCAGTGGGACAGCAATGCGGCGGAACCGGACTACTCTCTGGAGGCGGTCATGAATATTTATCTTTCTCTCCGGATTCCCTCCGGCAGAAAACGGACGGATTACACTCTGGTTCAGAAGCTGTTGAAGCAGAACTGGCCCAACGCCACCTCCATCAAGAATATCCGCAGCCACAGGGAGGATGTCCCCCGGAAGCTCCTGCTTCTCCTGTATGTGGTCACGGAAAATGAACCTCTGGAAGAGGATCCCTACAATGGACTGGACGAAGAGTATATGCCCCTGGAGGACCGGGTGGAATATCACTGGTGGACTCTGAACGCCATTCTCGGCGACTGCGGCATGGCCCCTTTGGACCCGCGCAACGCCACAGACTGGCTCATCCTCTATGCCATTTCCTCCGATCCGGAGGAGCCCATGAGCGAACGCCTGGAGCAGGTGATCGCCCATGTGTTTGATTCTGTGTAGCCGCCTGCCGCTCACTCCCACTCCATGGGGATGGGAGCGTTACCGGTCACCTGGGACAAATCCAGCTTATATCTGCCCTGCTCCAGCCGATATCTCTCGTTCCTCTTTTGGTCATAGTACAGATTGCCTTCATTGACAATGGGCTCCGACAAATCCACAGGCATGGTAAGAGCCATCTCGCCGTAATTAGTCACTTTCCCGTGAACCGTAAGCCTTGCCTGATCGTCCCAGCCATTCAGCTCCGCTCTTCCCCATATTTCCAGTGTGGTTCCTCCCAGAAGCGCCAGCCTTCCATGGGCACTGCCATTTTCCAGTATCCCCTCTTTGCCTACCGTTACCCGACAGTTGTTCCATGTCAAACTTTCCGACTCATAGCAGAACCTTCCGGAGTTTATTTCCACACTGCAATCCGTAAATTCTCCATCTCCCTGCACATGGAACCAGGTATCCTCCCCCTGGGAGAGAACAATGTCCGCACCGGTCAGATTCTGCCCGGTGCCATAGGGCGTCACATATACGGAACCGCTCCGAAGCTCTATTCTCCCCTCTCTTGCTTCCAGGGAATCCAGCTGGTCGAACAGGAATCCGGATTTATTTTTCAAAAGCAGCTCCGCACCGTTTATCCGGATATTTCCTCCATGGCCCCAGAGCAGGGACTCATCCAGCTTCAGACAGCCGCCGGCAGTGACCGTCAGGGACGCTTCCTCCCCCAGGAAAATCCGGGCATCCTCGTACAGGCTGATTGTCATCCCCTGGAGAGACGCACCCTTCCCCAGACTGATCTGCCCGCCGTAATCCACCAGCTCCGCGCCGTCGGCAATGGTCAGGGAACAGCCGCCTTCTATATACAGATCCTTTCTCACCGTGAAATTCTCTTCCACCACAATATCCGCCTTCACACAGACCCGCTCTGTGTCCGGGTTCTCCAGAGCTTCTTTCAGCTCCTGCGCGTTTTGCACAGCCGCGGCGCCCTCTTCCCCATAAGAAAAATTGCCAAATTCCACATCGTATACCCTGATATCCGCCCCTTCCGCCTCATAGACTCCGGATCCATACCAGAGCCCGGCGTACGAGTATCCCGGATCTGTTATCGCCCCCTTTTCCGCCCGGAAGAGACCGTCATTTTCCAGCAGGACATTTGCATATTGAGCGTCTCTCTCAATCCGCATTTCTCCCACATTATAAATCCTGCTCCTGTTCCAGAACGAAGCTCCGGAAGCCACTGTAACCAGAGCATCCTCTGTGTTCAGCAGCAGACTGTCCGTGCACATCTCAAAAAATCCGTCCTTCTCAGGCAGGGCAAGCGTGCCGAAATTCATCATTTTCCCGCCCACAAGAACCATATTATGGGCATTCACAGTTCCCAGATTGACGAACAGGGTATCTTCCAGGAGCCGGCTGCAATCATCCCCATCCACTGTTCCCAGGTTCACCAGCGTGCTCCCCGGTTCAAACCAGAGGGTGGCATCCTCTACTCCTTCCGGGAGCTCTCCTGTCAGCAGACCGTTATTGATCAGGATTGAATCCTCTTTCATATAAATATTATCCAGAGTCCCGTTATTTACCAGCACGCATCCCGGAAAGCCTTCGCCAGGTAGCGGCTCTGATCGATTCCATTGTCAAAAATGGTACCGGCTACCGTCACACCCTCCGAGATCCTGACCGGCGCGGAAAAGGTCAGATGATCCGTCAGAGTAATATCTCCATCTATGCTGATAGTCCTTCCCCGGACCGCCGCTTCGGCCAGCGCCGTATAATCCGTTACCGATACCACACCCGGGTCCTCGAATATTTCTTCGGAAAATACCAGCACATGTCCGCCCGTCTCCTTTTCTTCCCCCCCGGCAAAGCATTCTTCTTCGTCCATCCACAGAAGTCCGTCCAGAGCCAGGGACCCCGTATCCTCAACGGACAGCCTTACCCCTCCTGCTTTCAGGCGCAGATACCCCGGGGCTGTCATATCCAGCATACCCTCCACCCGGATGGTTCCGCCGTCTTCCACCGTCAGGCCGACAGCTTCCCAGACCGTACCTTCCGCCACCAGCACAGGCTTTCTCACGGAAAGCATGGCCATAGAACGAATCCCGCCGCAGTCCAGAACCACCGCCGGAATGGAAGCATCCTCCAGCAGTCTGCGCAGTTCTTCCGAATCTCCTTCGGTGACGACAGCCGCATCTGTAAAGTCATATACAGACGTCGGTATCTCTGCGGAAATGCTTTCTCCCTGGGATTCCCCTTCCTCCGGGCTGCTTTCTCCTTCCGTGCCGTTTTCTTCTCCGGAAGAAGGTTCTCCACCGGAGGAAATTTCTTCGCTTTTCGAGATCGAATCCTTCTGCCCGTCCGTCCCGTCCAGGTTCCCTGCCTGCCTTGCTGACGGCCAAAACACTGTCACAATGAGAATCAACAGGATGCATGCCCCAATCCCAGCGCCTGCCGGCACCGCATATTTTCGCCAGAGTCTGCGGCCGACGCCTGTTCCCCCGTTTTCTGTCGTTTCTTCTCCGGCAACAGGCTCCCTGACAGACTCTCCGGGCACAATTTCTCTCCGCATTTCCGTTCTATTGTCAGAATTTCCGAAGATTCCTTCTTCCGACCTTCTCTCCCCGGCAATCCCTCCGGCCCTTGCTTCGGCTTCCTTACCTGCAATATTTCCAGAATCTGCTTCTCCCAGCCTTTCCTCTCCGTCAGCGTCGTGCCCGCCGATACTTCCTTCGGCCGCCTTTCCAGCGACGGCATTCCCGGATACCGCTTCCGTTCCCGACGTCCTTTTCCCGGCATCTCTTCTTCCGAATCCTGCAGGTAAGGTTCCCGGTGTCTCCTCTCCGACCTTCCGGGTATAAAGCGCCGCCCAAAGCTCCCTGGCACTTGCAAACCGCCGGTTCGGCTGAAGCCGCATTCCTTTCAGCAATGCTTTCTCCTGTTCATCGGTGATATCCACCCCCAGCTTCCCCGGAAGCAGCAGTTCGTCCTCGGTAATGCGGTCCAGGGCCTGAGGCGGAACCTTTCCCGTCAGGCAGTAATAAATCGTGGCACAGAGAGCATAGATATCTGTCCAGGGCCCCTGTCCCTTCTGCTGGTATTGCTCTATGGGGGCATACCCATGCTTCAAGGCAATGGTCATGGTCTCCGTCCCCCTGGAAGCCTCCCTTGCGCAGCCGAAGTCCAGCAACCGGATCTTACCATTTTCCAGCATCAGATTATCCGGGGAGATATCTCTGTGAATCAAACCGTTTTCATGCATGATAGAGAGTGCCAGAAACAGGGGCTCAATCATGGAAAAAAGCTCTTCCGGCGGGATTTTTCCTCCCCGCTGCTCCACCAGCTCACGAAGGGTGATACCCTCGATATATTCCATCACAATATAAGCGGTATTGTTAGCCTCAAAAAAATCCCTGACGCTGACAATAACCTGCTGCTTATCCATCTTCGCCATGACCTGGGCCTCGCTCAGAAATTTCTGTTTGCCCCGTTCAAAGCTTGCGGCAGAAGGTCCGATCAGGCTGGTCACTTCCAGAGACGCCCCGGCGTTTCTGGTGGCCCGGTCCATAGGATAATATTCCTTTATGGCCACTTTCAGCTCCAGCCGCAGGTCTCGTCCGATATAAGTAATTCCAAAACCGCCTTCTCCCAGCACCCGTCCCACCAGATAACGGTCTGTGAGGACCGTCCCGGGCGGCAGATGATGAGGCGACGGAACATAGATTCCCGCGGTAAGCCCGCATACAGAGCAACTTTCTCCCTCCGCCACAGGCGCCATACAATAAGGACAATAATGCTTATCCATAGACTTTCTCTCCCTTTTTCACACTTCCATTGTACCTGATTCTTCCCCTGTGTACAACCGCATGTCAGATTTTCCCATTTTTTGTATGTGACTGATTATTTTTTCTTCATAACAGTTCAGCATCCTGTAAGATGCAATGCAAAACCGCACGAACAGAGGTTTAATGCCACACATTCACAGTCAGTTCCAACCCAGGACAAGCCTTCCCGGCAGACTTGTTATACACAGAATAGACAATACTGTTCACAATTAGTTTTATGACCGGCACCAAAGCTGGTCTCAGCCTGCCCTTCTACAGATTCCCCAAAATGATGAACAGGATAAAAACCAGCAAGCCCACTCCGGCCAGAACGGCAGCTGTGGGGACCAGTCCAATCTGCAGGACAGTTCTGTTCTTCGCTCCCGTCTCTTCCGGAGGAAAAGAAACCTCCCCCGCCGCATTTCCCGCTTCCAGTTCAGGCAAACCACTTTCCTCCAAAGGTAGCCCGCCGCCCTGCCTTCCCCGTTCCTCCGTCATCCTTTCCGCCGGCTTCTTCATCTCTTTCATGTCTTCCGGTTTTTTCTTATTTTCCGTCTCTTCCCTCTTCTCTGTCTCTCCAAAGGTCTTCTCCAATCGGGATGCCAATTCGGCCATGCTCCCCGGCCGGAGAGACGGCTGCAGCGCCAGCCCCCACAGGAGAAGTCTCTCCTGCTGCGCCGGAAGGACGACCCCCAGCTGCGATGGCGGCACAAGAGGATCCGGCTGATTGTCGAAGGTGGCCGTCAGACGTTCCGGAGAAGCGGGAGGCACTCTACCGGTCAGACAATAATATAAAGTGGCACACAGGCCATAAATATCCGTACAGGCTCCCTGTCCTCTGGTCTGGTACTGCTCGATGGGAGCAAAGCCCGGCTTCAGCACCACCGTCATGGACCTGCCGTCCTCCAGAGAACGGGCGCAGCCAAAGTCCAGCAGTCTAAGGCTTCCGTCCGGCATCCACATAATATTGTCGGGAGCAATATCCCGATGCAGGACTCCCGATTCGTGCAGCGTGCCCAGATCGTACATCAGAGGAATCAACTTCGGAAGCAGCTCCTCCGGCGCCACCCGTTCTTTCGTCTGCATCACCTGATACAGCGTGGCTCCCTGCAAATATTCCATCACCATATAGGCCGTGCCGTTTGCCTCAAAGTAGTCCATCACATGCACAATGGAAGGAATATGGCAGACCGCCCGCAGCATACTGGCCTCGCTCAGAAAGCTTCTCATCCCGTGAGCATAAATATCGCCGAAGCCTTCCCCCGGCTTTACCTGCCCTTCCGGAAGCCGCTGTGGCTGGCAGCGGAAAGGAAAGTATTCTTTTATGGCCACCAGCAGTCCCGATCCCAGTTCCTTTCCAATATAGGTCAGCCCGAAACCACCTTCCCCCTTTATGGTTCCAAACAGGAAACGATGTCCGTTCCCGCTTCTCAGGACAGTGCCGGTTGGCAGATGGTGAGGCGCCGCACTGACCTCCGCGCCGCATCCGCACACCGGACAGATCTTTTCTCCCTCGGACAGATCCCTCATACAATAGGGGCAGAATCTTTCAGACATGTCACAGTCCTCCCTTTTGCACTAAAACCAGTGTCTCGTTTCCGGATCCCAGACTGAAGCTTTCTCCCGGTTTCAGGACAAGACTCTGTCCCGAGGCCAGTCTGGCACCTGACGCCAGAAACGTTCCGTGGCTGGAGCCCAGATCCCTGATATAGATGACGCCTTCCTCGAACCAAATCTGGCAATGACTGCCGCTTACTCCAGGTGTTCCTGCAGGAAATATCACATTGCAGATTTCCCCGTTCCGCCCCAGAATCAGCGGGGTGTCTTTCCGGATCATAAAGCGTCTCCCTTCCAGCGCGCCGGACACTCCCTGCAGACGATATCCGGTATCATATACGGCCTCTCGCCCTTTTGCCGACGGCGTACCGGCGTCGTGGCCTGCCTTCCCCTCCGTTTCAGCCTCCGGATTGGTGGAAGACCCCGGCACCGTTTTTGAATAAGACATATTGAGGGAGGAGGACTGCTCTCCCTTTCCGGCTTCTGCGTTTCCCGCTTTTTTCTTCCTGACTGACAGGGCCAGAATCAGAATCACTGCCACCGCAATCAGCAGAATCCCTGCCCCAATCCCGATCATCAGGCCGACTCTGCTGCCTTCCGAATCGGAGCCCTCTTCAAAGGGAATATTGTGCAGCTTTAGAAGCCGGACTGCCTCCTCTATGTTGACGGCATACATGGCTGTCTCGGCGCTGGTATTTGTAACTCCCCAGGTATTGATCCCCAGCACATTTCCCGCTTCATTTACCAGAGGTCCGCCCGAATTGCCATGGCCGATGTTGACATCGATCTGGATGCTCTGCACCCCTGTGCCAGAGGTAGTAGTCAGACGGCTGATAATACCGGAAGTAAAAGTCACATCCTCCGGGCCCCAGCTTGTGACGGCATCCACGGCGGCATTGTCCGACACCTGGGGAAATCCGATGGCATAGACATTCGTCCCTGCCATATCGCCGGAAGGCACTTCGATTCTCAGAGCTTTCCGCTTATCCGTGGGTGACTCCAGCTTCAGCACCGCCACATCCGCGGCCTCGCTGTAGTCCACTACATAGGCCTCCTCATAGTCCGAGGCATCAAAGTACACCCGCAGATAGCTTTTCACATGATAAACGATTTCCTCATCCCCTTCCACAGAAACGCTCTGTCCTGCGCCGAGATTCATATAATCTTCAATTACATGGTAATTCGTAATCAAGTATTGGGGCTCCTGGCCGGATCTGCCGATAAAAAAGCCGCTGCCATGGGCAAGCATTTCCGCCTCTGTGTTCAACGTCACATACTCGCCGTCCTTTTCCGCGCTGGTCACGGCAAGATACTCGCCCACTACCGCCACACCGTTTTTCGCGTTCGTATAGCCTGATTTTCCCTCCCCCGCACCGGCACATCCCGTACAGACCATACCTGCCAGGCAGATACTGAGCAGCAGCGCCGCCGCCCGTTTTTTTATTCCTGCTTGATTCATTCTTTCTATTCTCCTGTTCCTTCTGAACTTCTAATCCTGCCTTCCTGTTTTTACATTTACTGCCTTTCAGCGGCAATTCCCGGAGCTGCCTGAGCCACTGTGCTATCTCAGTGCAGACACTCATGCACCTGCTGCCTCTCTCAGGAACCGTTCAGGACTGTTTCACATCCAGACTGCCGCCGCCGTATTATTGTCATTCCCGTCATGAGCCCGTTCTCCGATATAATGCCGCATTCTCTCCAGCCAGTCCCCGGGAGAGGAGGAAGCCTTCAGGGTCTCCTCCATCTCGGTCTCGTACACATACTCCCAGAATCCGTCCGTACAGAGCAGAAATGCATGCCGGCCTTCGGAAAGCTTCTCTTCCTTCGCGTCCACGCTCAACCCGTTTTCCTGCCCCAGCGCCCGGTAAATATTGCTCCTGTCCTCGTGAAATCGTATCTCCTCCGGCCGGATCTGGTTCATAAGTACCGCGATCTGCGAAGCGCTGTGATCCCGGGTCTGGAATACCAGATCCCCGTCCACAAAATGATACAGTCTGGAATCTCCCACATGGGCCCACCTGGCCTGCCCCGGTTCCAGGGACAAAACCACTGCGGTAGTCTTCATTTTGCATACAGGTGTCTGTAGCTCCAGGACCCTCCGATGCGCCGCCTGAATCAGCTCACACAGTACGGCTGCCGGAGTGCTTTCCTCCCATCCCTCCAGAATCACCCTGACCGCTTCTCCCGACGCCGTCTTGCCTCCGCCGTGTCCGCCCAGGCCGTCAGCCAGCACCACGCACATATGGGTATCGTCCCCTCTGACGCAGCCCACCGTATCCTCGTTACATGGGCGTCCTCCTGTGTCACTGTAATCCGCATACAAAATCATCTGTCCACTCTCCCTGCGTCCGGCTGCAACCGCCGTGTAATTCTTCTCCTCTATTGCCTGCTCCTCGTTGCTTTCAGGCCGCCTAATCCTCGCCGCCTTTAGGCCCTGGCCGATATATACCGGCCTTATCCGGCCGCCTCATTCCTCCGCTTCAAATCCATATCCGATTACAACCGCCGTGTAGTTGTCCTGATTCGTATACGCCTTCTCTTCTATTGCCTGCCGAAGCCTCTCCACAGCTTCTTCCGGCTCCGCCTCCAGAGCCTGCTTTAATTCCTCTTCTTCCAGGGCATTGTAGACACCGTCACTCATCAGCAGCAGTTTGTCTCCCCCAAGCAGTCTCATCGGTCCGGCCGGCATATCCATATAGGCCAGCACACCCATTCCCACAAAGCTCACAAGCCCGTTTCCCTTTGGATCGGAATATGCCTCCTGCAGCGGAAGCTCCCCGTTTACGGCATCCAGCGCCAGCTTATTTCTATAGATATGCTCCCGGTTCAGCTGCATCAGCTCTCCATGACGGTACAGACATACCCGGCTGTCCCCCACCGACAGAAAAGTGAATCTCCCATCCCGCACCAGTCCCAGGAGCAGGGTACAGCCGCTCTTTGACTGCCCGGACGTGCCCAGAAACCCATTCACACTTTCCACCGCCTGCCTGGCCAGCAAAGTCAGCTGCTGCTCCGGCGTACACCTTCCCTGGTACAGTGTAAAGCTGTCCAGAACGGCCTCCACCGCCACGGCGCTCACTCTGTCGCCGTCCGAAAGACCTCCCATTCCATCCGCCACCACGGCCAGCAGCCCTTTGTCCGGTATCAGGGATTCATCGGACACACCAAAGCAATCCTGCTGTCCTGCCCGCTCTCCCTGTTCATGTAGCTTTCCAATCTTAAGCTTTCCTGTCGTCCCTTCCACCGGCGCTTTCTTCCCCGCCTCGGCCATAAGTGCTTTCTCCTTCCGCGATGTCAGTCTGCGAATCAGCCAGATCAGAGCCAGCAATATGACAGCCGCAGCCATTCCTGTGAGAACCAGAGCAAAAGGGTGTGCCGCCAGCCATTCGGACAATACACGCCCCGGCCCACCTGCCGGATCCCCCGCCGTGTTCCCTGACAAACCAAAAACAATCATCTCAATCACCCCAGCTGAATTTTTCTCCGCACAGACCTACAAACATCAGTTTCGTGGTGCCGATGGTTATCACATCATAATTGTGAAGCTCGGTACTGCCGCCGATCACCGGCAGATCGTTTACCAGAAGCACATTTTTGCCCAGCTCATGAGCTATGTAGAATCTCCTGGTCTGGGGCACATAGGTGACATTTGCATCCTTCTCTGCAGAGATGGTATTATCCCCCTGAATCCGGATATCCCCCGCCTCTCTTCCTATATAGTTGTAGCCGGTGTGAATCCGGTAATCCGTACCCCTGCAGGGACCCTCCACCGCCACAAGCCACCCTGTCACCGGCGCGGGCGCCCCCACGGGAGTGGAACTGTCCACAAACTGGGTCTTGCTCATGGATTCCGCCGCCCGCCTTTTCACCTCCGGGGCTTCCGTGAAAGCAAAATTCCCCGTATTCCCCCCTGCTGCGGCATCATTGCTCCCCTCATACCCCTGGGTTCCTTCCACCGCCCCGGCGAATGGATCCACCGTTGGAGAAAAATTTCCTGAGCTGCAATAAGGACAGCTTTCATATCGGTTGGCATCATAGTAATGTCCTTTGGAACAGCTGATGATTTTCTGTCTGATTTCCGCCATTTTCTTTTCCTCTCTTTCTTTGTGCCTGTTTTTCCGCTCGTTTTTCACCGACTGCCTGACACTGTCTCTTTGTGCCGCTTTCAGAATACAATAATTTCAAACAGGATTCCCCTGTTCCCCAGATAAAATCTTGTCCCGGCAGCCACCGGCTCCGGATACTGGGGCGGAAGCCGCTTTCCGTCCCCCAGAAAGGTCCCGTAGCTGGAATTCAGATCGATCAGCACCGGCATTCCCTGCTGCCATCGGATACAGCAGTGCCGTCTGCTGACACCCGGGGCGGAATCTGGCAGCCGGACCCCGCATGCCGCCTCTCTGCCGAACAGCAGCTCATTCCCACGCACCGGGTACGTCTGCCCCTGGAGAGGTCCCGCCAGGCACCGGACCGCCAGACTTCCCATGGCTCCATCATAGGAAATTCCCGTTCCAGATATGCTGTTCGCCACTCTTCCAACGCCTTTCGGATTCGGCCCATACTGATTATCCCCCGGCTGACTGTCCTGGGCCAGCCACACAATGCTGAGGATCAGGCCCACAAGAGGGACATAGGAAATCAGAAACCATGCGCCGCTCCTGCCGATATCATGGTAACGCCTCCAGTACACCGCCATATTTGGAACAAACGAGCCCAGCAGATACAATGGCATCAGCAGAATCCCGATACCGACAAAGGACAGAATCCCCAAAGCCGTCACCACAAGGAAATGAAACAGCTGAAAATACCAGAACTCACTGCGACGGGCCCGCCCTTCGAACACCGCATAATTCCTGAACACATGCTCCACAGCTCCCATGAAATCCATCTTAAAAACACCTCCTGCTCCGCCCAAAGCTGCATTTTGCGACAATTCGGTCAAGCCGCCGAACTGTCTCCCTGTCTCTCAATGCCGTGGCAATATTGTAGCATTTCCCATTCTGCTTTCGTCCAACTCTTTTCCGCGCCCGGCCACAGGCTGGACGGGCCTTCCCGCGAACAGAATTCAGCACATCAAAAACAGACTGCCGTTTCGACCGACAGTCTGTTTTTATGGTTCTTCCTGTGCAATTTCTTTCTTCTATACACTATACATCTTATGGGATAAGTCGTTTCCTATCCGTCTCGAAGAGGATAATCTCATTCTCCCCTTCCTTCAAAAGCGGTGCCGGAATGTACAGCCGCTTCTGGGGTTCGATTTCCCGGAATCTCCCAATGTTGAATCCGTTTATGAACACACATCCCTTGCCCCAGCCGATGCTTGTCCTGTGTGAAATGTAATACCTTGTTCCGCTGTTCAGTTTGTCTTAACCGCCGTCTGGTCACCTGCCTAAATATCAAACATTTCGTCAAATGATATCTTGATATTGGGAAAGTGCACTATTTCTAATTCTTCTTTATTTCCCCTGTTTATGGTTTTAAAAAGGTGGTATTGTGGTTCCTGATTTTCGTCATAGTCAAGATTATAAATTTCAATCTCTTTTTTCTCCCAGTCCACGATCCAATATTCGTCAATTTCCATTTTACGGTAAATATCCATCTTTTCGCCACGGTCATATTTCCTTGTGGAATCTGATAACACTTCCATCACGAAACGTGGAATGTCGAAAAATGAATTTCCTTTTTTTGCATGTACTCTGCAATTAATAGTTGCATCTGGAATAATTGTTTTTTCTTCTCCATCAACCATCCACTTGTATTGAACGTTATCAGGATATACTTTGCATGTACTTGCCTTTATTTGCCGATGGACTATTGCTGTAAAATTCATTATCACATCTGAATGCTCAATATAGGCTCCGGCCATATCTATTAATTGGAGATTATTCATGTTTTTATTCTACCTTTCTTCTTAATAGATACAGTATACCAGATACAGCGCAAAATTGCCACACTCTATTATACCCATTTCTTCAGTTGTCAGGATACGATCTCAAAACCTTTTGCTTCCCGCAAAGCGGGTGTTGGCACACAGCTCTTTCTAAAAGGCTTTCCTTAACCGGAGAGCCTTTTCTTTTCCCTTAAAAAGACAAAGCCAGACACAAAAGAGCAAAAACTGCAAAAATCTCTACCCTACATCCGGCTTATCCTTAAGCGCAACGCTTTCCGCCACCTTCCCTTCCGTCTCGAAGAGGATAATCTCATTCTCCCCTTCTTTCAAAAGCGGCGCGGGAATGTACAGCCGCTTCTGGGGTCCGATTTCCCAGAATCTCCCGATGTTGAATCCGTTTACGAACACGCATCCCTTACCCCAGCCGGCGAAATCCAGGAAGGTATCTCCCTTCTCCTCCACCTGAAAGGTAAACCGGTAAAAAGCCGGCGTCCCGGGCAGATAAGCTCCGGCGAAATCCACCTGCTCCACATGGTCCAGAGGCAGGGGATACTGCTCCCAGTGATTGTGCATATGTCCGTTGATCTGCACACACTGGTCGATGCCCTTGCGTTGTCTCTCCATCAGCGGTCCGAAGTTCACCCGGCCCATATTCTCCACCAGAATGTCCATCCTGGCATTTTTTTCTATGGAAAGAGCCGGTTCCAGCTTTCTTTCCTCCAGCAGTTCCCTGTCATACAGCGTCGTGACCGGCCTGTCATCCACCAGAATATTTGCCCTGTCATTGGCACCCCAGAGGCGGATTCTCTCCAGATTCTCCTCCGTGTGGAGTCTGGTCCGGTACAGGATATAACCGTAATTCTGTCCCAGCTTCTCCATGGAACAGGGACAAATAGAAGGGACACATTGACTGAGCTTATCCAGCGTGGAGGTCAGACTTACCTTTTCCTTTACCTTCAGCGTTCCGTAATCCTTCCTGACAATCTTCGTGGAGAGGGGCACTTCTGAAATCTCCGTATATTTTCCGATGACTTCTTTATACCTGCGGTACTTCTCCGTAATCTGACCGTCCTCTGTCAGCACCGCATCATAGTCGTAAGAAGTCACATCTGGCGTCAGCTCGTCATAATAATTGGAGCCGTTCATGAATCCGAAGTTGGTCCCGCCTTCAAACATATAGATGTTGACATGGCCCAGCTCCAGCATTTTGTCCAGGTCCTTGACGCTCTCCTCCAGGTTACCTCTCATATGGCCGCCGTTGCCCCAGTGGTCGAACCATCCCACCCAGAATTCCGTGCACATCAGCGGACCACCGTCCGTATATTTTGCCAGCGTGTCAAAACGCTCCTCTGTCCGGGAGCCGAAGTTCCCCGTGGGCAGGGCGCCGGAAAGTTTCCCCGCATTCAGGCTCTCCGGGAAAGGGCCGTCGGAAGTCACAAGGGGCACTTCCACGCCGTTCTGAGTCATCAGCCTTCTCATCTCTTCCAGATAGGTGCGGTCATTGGCATAGTAACCGTACTCGTTTTCCACCTGCATCAGAATAACCGGACCTCCCTTCGTACACTGCCAGGGTGTCAGTCTGGGAAGCAACTCTCTGTAATATTCCTCCACATGGCGCAGGAAAGCAGGATCATTTACCCGAAGCCGCATGCCATCCTCCCGCAGCAACCAGGCCGGAAGTCCCCCGAATTCCCACTCCGCACAGATATAGGGAGAGGGCCGCAGAATTACATACAGTCCCAGATCCCGGGCCAGCCGGATAAACCTGTCAATGTCCAGAATTCCTTCAAAGCAGAATTCTCCTTTTTCCCGCTCATGCAGATTCCAGGGGATGTAGGTTTCCACCGTATTGCACCCCAGATTCTTAAGCTTTTCCAGCCTGTCCTGCCAATACTCCGGAACTGTCCGGAAATAGTGGAAGGCACCGGAAATGATTTTCACCGGTTTGCCGTCCATGTAAAAATTGTCTCTGATTTCAAAATTGCTCATAATTACCTCTCATTCCGCCGCCTATTCTCAACCTTCCCGGTTTTCTCCCGGCAGCTGCTTTTCTATGGATGTTTTTATAATATTCAGACACCTTCTCATACAAAGATATTTCAGGTTCCTATAATAATGTCATTATCCCAGGTCTTCGGTGCATAGGTCTTCAGCATACCCATACTAATTTTCAATGCAGGTAGCTGATACCAATTTGATTTTTGCAATCGGTTTCATTGGCTTAGAATATCATCTTAACCATTCTTCTTAATAAATACAGTATACCAGATACAGCGTAAAATTGTCACACTCTATTATACCCATTTCTTCAGTTGTCAAAGTACAGAAGTTATTCCTTTCCTCACCGGTCCGCTGCTTCCCCGCACCACCAGCACAGGCTCCATCATCTGCAGTCTGGGAACCGCTTTCCCTTCTATGGCGTGGATGGCAGTCTCCACCAGCTGCCTTCCGAAATTTTCATAGTTGTAGTCAATACTTGTCAGCTTCGGCATCATCACCTCCGTAATATAAGTATTGTCATAGCTGACCAGGGAAATGTCTTCCGGAATCCTGTATCCATGCTCCCAGATGCTGCGCGCAATGCCTGCCGCCGAGAAATCATTGATGGCAATTACGGCCGTTGGAACAATACCGCGGTCCAGCATCCGGTTCATTCTCTCATAAGCTCCTGCGTCATCATAAGTGCCGTCTTCCTGGACCAGCTCCGGCCTGAATGTAATCTGATTTCTCCGCAGTATCTGTTTATAGCGCTGTACCTTTTCAAATGTGGACAGTACGTCAACTCTCCCGCCTACCAGCGCTATTTCACGATGACCCAGCCCCAGCAGATGCTCCATCAGCAAATCCATGGATTTCATGGCATCAATCTGCACCTGGTAGCATTGCGTACCGTCCAGTTTCCCTGTCACCACCATGGGCATTCTGCCCGGCAGCGCGTTTACCATTTCCACATATTCCGGATCCGACACCAGATCGTCTACCTTTCCACCCATCTGAATCACCACATCCACCCGCTGCTCCTGGAGCTTCTGCAGATACATTTTCTCTATCTCGGTCTCTCTCAGAAAATTGTACAACAGTATCGTATAGCCGTATTGTCTGGCCGCCAGTTCACAGGATGCAAACAGCTCGGCATAAAAAGGGTTCCGCACATCCGCCGCAATCATGCCAATGGTCCTGCTCCTGGTATCCGCAAGCCCCCGGGCCATTGCGTTGGGTGTAAAATTATACTTTTCAATGAGACGCAGAATCCGCTCTTTCTTCTCAGGCCGCACTCTGGCATTGTTCGTCAGCACCCGGGACACCGTGGCCGGCGAGACTCCCGCTTCCTTTGCAATATCATAAATTGTTACAGGCTTTCCTTCCGTTATTCTTCCCATTTCCATAATGTAATCCCTCTTGCAGACTCATCTATCTTCTTGAAACCGTTTTCTTTTTATCATATGAAATTTAGAGGATAATGTCAAGATGCTCCTTGACTTGAGTTCCCATTTTTTGCACGCCATTTTTTTGCACTAAAAAAGAAGCGAGTAACCCACTCAAGACTATCAAATAGCCAAATGGTACAAAACCGCTTCTTTTCTTTACCTTAACTTGTAAAATCATTGTTGTCAAGCGCAAAATGCAGGCTTCCGCCCGCTTCCATGGATACGGCGACGGTAATTTCTCCGGCTCCCGCGCGGCGGATAAATGCTGTCAGTCTACCTCTGAAAGTAGTTTTCTCCGGACTGTTACAGGGCGTTACGTCCGACAGATTTCCGCTCTCCAGGCCGGCAAGACATCCCGCGCCCTCCACCGCCACGGTCAGCTTCCTTTCCTGCCAGCGCACAGGATTTCCGTTTACATCATGAAGCTCCATCTCCACCTGATACAGATATCCGGTTTCCCGGGACGCAGTCTCCCAGGGCTGTCCTGTCAGGATATCCGGCTGTCTCCACACATGGCAGGTCACTCCCGTGGCTGTCCCCACAGTGGAAAGACTGCAGCTTTCCCTGCCTTCTCCCGGACCTATTTGCCCTATGCCTGGCGCTGTACTTCCTTCCGCCGTCAGCATACCCGGTTCGAAAGGCACCTGAAAGCAATACGCTCCGTCCCCGTTATATCCTTTCTGTCTTCCGATCTCCCGGCCATTCAGTTTCAGTGTCACTTCCGGAAGATTGGAATAGACCTTCACCACTAACTCCTCTCCCGGGTCATAATTCCAATGCTGTTCCATGGGCCGCCAGTCTTCCGGTCCGTCTGAGACGCGTCTGGCGGCAAGATAGACAAAAGGTTCTCCGCACCAGAAAGACTTCCGGCGGTAGAATTCCGGCTTCTTATCCCCCGCACAGGTGAGAAGTCCCGCCAGAGAGCCATGGACAGGCCAGCCGGCTGCTTCTCCCAGATAATCGATACCCGTCCACAGAAACTGCCCGCTGATGTAAGGTTTCTCCTTCACCGCAAGCCATGCGTTGTAGCCATGGCCATTTTCACTGCCCAGCAGGCTTCTGTCCGGGAACCGGGAATGATCCTTCTCATACAGATGTTCCTTGTAATTGTAACCGATTACATCCAGTCCGTCGAACAGTCCCGTCTCCGCCGACAGCTCCGGAAATGCCGCCGCCAGCGTCACCGGCCGGGAACTATCCTCCTGCCGCACAATCTCCTCCAGCTCCCTTGCAATGGCCACCAGCCGAATGGCATTGGGTTTATTCCTGTTATATTCTCTCTCCGCCGCCGGTTTATTGGCGTCATTGTTCCCTGTCATGGACGCAAAGGAGGGATGACAGTAAGGGTCGTTTGGATAGTCTATCTCATTGCCGATACTCCACAGAATCACCGACGGATGGTTCCGGTCTCTGGCCACCATGGCGCGTAAATCCGCTTCATGCCACTGGGGGAACTCTTCATAGTACCCCTGATGCCTCGGCGGGTAGACATTATGGCCGGTAGACCATTTGTTTTTGGCATTTTCCCATTCGTCAAAGGCTTCATCCATCACAAGGAAGCCCATTCTGTCACAGAGTTCATATAATTCCAGCATATGGGGGTTGTGACTGCAACGAATGGCATTACAGCCGCAAGCTTTCAATGTCTCCAGCCTCCTCTGCCAGATCTCCGGTCTCATGGCCGCTCCCAGCACTCCGCCGTCGTGATGCACACAGACTCCCTTAAGCAATGTCTCCACACCGTTCAGGAAGAAGCCCTTCTGCGAGTCAAACCTTATCTGCCGGATTCCCACCCAGGTTTCATCCACCAGATAAGGCTCTTCCCGCACAGCATACCAGCTGCGCATCCTGTAAAGGTATGGGTGCTCCGGCGACCAGAGCTGTGCCTGTTCCAGGACACCGGTGAGCATGCATTCTTCTCCCGCACAGGTCTGCCCTTCCAGAGAAAGGACCGTCTTCCCTTCCTCCGTCTCCAGAACCGTGCGGATGCGGACCGGCAGGCTCTGTGCCTCCCGCCCATTCAGCTCTGGCGCTGCTTCTGTCCTGTGACATATCCTTATCCTTGCGCGGCCTGTCCGTCTCTCCGAGTCCGTCTCGTCCGGAGCAACCTCCTCCGCCTGAAAAAAGATACCGTATTCCGCCGGATGTACCGCCTCCTCCACCACCAGAGATACCTTTCTGGTGATGCCGCTTCCCGTGAACCATCTGGAATCCGCAAGATCCGTATGGTTCACTTTTACGCTGACCACGTTTTCTGTCTCTCCAAAGGCCGCCGCATGGGTGATATCGTAAGAAAAGGTGCTGTAACCGTAAGGCCGCTTTCCCAGATAGTAGCTGTTGCACCACACCTGGCTGTTCTTGTAGACACCGTCGAACACAATTTTTATTCTTTTTCCCCGGTATTCCTCCGGCAGCCGGAAGTGGGCTCTGTACCAGCCGATTCCTCCCGCCAGATATCCTGTTCCACTGGAATAGTCTCTGGAGAACGGCTTCTCCACCGACCAGTCATGAGGCAGGATAACAGACCGCCATGCGCTGTCATCATACCCCTTATACCAGGCTTCCTCCGCGGGCTCACGCCACCCGCCGTCCCCTTCCTCCAGATAAAATTTCCAGTTATCCCTCAATATAATCTGTTTCCTGTCCATGCCCCCTGCTCTCTTTCCTTCTTTTATGAAACCGCTTTCTTCCAGATTCATCATAGCTATTTCATCCAAAACTGTCAAGGGGCAATTCTGCCTGGTTGTCCGCGGCCGCTATATGGCAATCCGGCGTCCAGCAGCGGATTATTGAAAAACGAATTCCCACGCCTGTTACGAAAACAGCAGTTGATGGAAAATTAAACATTATAACTGCGAGCTGTACCTGCCCCGATCGTCTAAGGGAACTTTTATGGCCTCCATCGCCTGTTCAGCTGTCCATTTCATAGTATCCATCAGATTTGCAATAACGGAAAGTATTGCGTTATCTATGCCTTTCTCCATGCCCTCAGCTTTTGCCTTTGCTGTCTCTTCCGCCAGTGTCTCGGCAATCATTTCGTCGATATCATCCTTCATCAGTCTTCTCAACGCTTCACACATACCCGAATCCCTCCTGATTTTCTCGTACAGACCTTTGTTCGCGGAGATGCTTATCTGCAGAACCGCATCCGCATTATTCCTGTCTCCAGGGTTTTTCAGTTCCCTGGTCTTCCGTAGAAATGCCCTCACGTCTTCCTCTGCGGCAGTCCTGGAAAGAATCCTCAGTCCGCTGTGTGTCTCTCCACTTAACCTGCCTGTCACCACAATCTGCGTGTCAAAAAGCACATTGCCGGTGATATAGAAAATCCCAGGAAAGCGCTCCTCCGTCACCCTCCCCGACTTCCTCAATTCCTCGAACAGTTCCCTGGGATAATTCTCGCGGAAGATGGATACCGTTATCTCCTCCGCCGGAATCTGATTCACCATATCGCCCAAGCCTTTGTACAGGCACGCATATCCTACCGTTTTGTAGTAATCGTCGATGGAAAGCCCATCTTTCGGACTCTTATATTCCACCACATTATATCTTTTGAAAATGCGCCCGATTTCATTCTCTATCCGCACATCCGCCAGCTTTTTGATGATCAGCAGGTCCATCCTCATCGGCTCCTTGCCCAGAATGTACTCCCGCTGAAACTCCAGCACGTCCTTATCGGAAATCAGTTCAAGCTCCGCGGCTCCGTAGAAGCCCGGGTGCCACCGAATCGCCGCCTTTTCGGATGTTCCCCTGCTGGCGTCTTCCTTCGCTCCGGCTAAAGTAAACTCCATCTCCCCTCCTGTCCAAAGCAGGAGATTATTTCTCCGATGAATTACCACATTCTCTTACGAAAAACCTTCTGCTTTTATTATGTTGATAAATTGGTATAAAAGCATAGATTTTCTGAAAAATAGATTTACTGAACCCTGATTTGGGTGTCTGCGCTTAGAAAGTGTTATGCTTTGTGTCTATCTTACCATATCCGGGGAATTTGTCAACAAAATTTCCCGGCTCATGACCGGCGCCCCGCAGACAGCAGCACAATCCGGGAATAGCTCCTGGAGGTCAGAAGGTAAACCAGCACATAAAACACTGCGAAAACCATAAAACAGCCGACCGTACAAACCGCATAAATCCGTGTGTTGAGAAGATTAAACAGCGCAAGCAGTTTTGAAATCAGAGGAAATGCCACCGCCACATGGATTCCTGCCGCCACAAGGGGAAGGAAAAATACGGTCAGTACCTGAGAGTGAATGGACTTCTTCACTTCTTCCCGGCTCATCCCCACCTTCTGCATGATTTCAAACCGCTCCTTATCATCATAGCCTTCCGATATTTGCTTGTAATAAATAATCAGCACGGTCGCCATCACAAAGAGCAGTCCCAGGAACACACCGATAAAGAAAAATCCGCTGTAAAACCCTATACTGCTGATTCTCTCTTCCTCTCTGGACTCTATCTGAACCGACGCTCCCATCTGTGTCATCCGCTCAATCAATGCTTCATAAACGTGAGCCTGTTTTTCCTTTCCCGCATCCGTATCAAAACCGTAAACCTGGAGGATCTCACTGGCAATGTCTGTCAGGGCCTGTTTCTGCGCCAGATACAGCTCCTGAAAATCTGCTTCCGTCATCACCAGATATCTTGTGACCGTAATATTAGCCGCATACACTCCGTTTCCCGGAAAGGAATCCACCCTGTCCGCCACTCTGTACTCCCTGTCAAATATTCTGAGGTCCGTGTAATCGAATTCCTGCCGGTCACAGTACAGCAGGACCTCCCCATTTTCCAATTCCCTGTCCTCCCCGGTGGACCTGTTATAGTCTGACAGGGGAATGAAATAGAGATTGTTGATATCGTCCACAATGGCCATTGTGAAATCCCGGTCCACATAAAAGCGATTTTCATCCTGCAGCGCGCTGAATGCCAGATAGGAATAGTTGATTTCTTCTGTCACAGAGAGATTCTGCTCCTCCTGCAGGGCATGTACCGCTTCGATTACCCTTTCGCTTCCCTCGGAGTCCATATTCCTGAGATAAAGCATGAAATCCGCCGGATACCGTGTCCGGATAATGTCCTCTATCCCCACCATCATGGAGGTGGTGGACGATACCATCACCAGCACCATAGTGGAGAGCACGCAGATATTGGCCAGTCCCACCGCATTCTGCTTCATCCTGTAAATCATGCCGGACACACTGACAAAATGTCTGGTTTTATAATAGTACCTTCTGTTTTTCCGCAGAGTTTTCAACAGTGCAATGCTCCCCGCCGTAAAAAGCAGATAGGTTCCAGCGATCACAAGCAGTACCGCCAGGAAAAACAGCAACAGTGACGCGATAGGATTTGTCACAGTGAGAGCAATATAATAGCCGCTTCCCATACAGGCCGCCCCGACCAGCGTCAGAAACCATCTGGTCTTCGGCTCCCTTTCCCCCACATTTCCGGCCTGCAGCAGTTCCACCGGATTCGCCGCCTTCATCTGCCACACGGAATGAAGCCAGATCAGCAGAAAAATAAGTACAAACAAAAGGGCCGTTTCCCGGATTGCCTTCCAGGAGACAAAGAATCCCAGTGGAACCTCCGCCGCCAGCACACAGTTGATCACAAGATACATCAGTTTGTCCAATGCAATTCCCAGCACAAACCCGGCTCCGATGCTGATCACAGTCACATAGACGCTCTCCCAACTCAAAGTCCTGGCCAGATGCCTCTTTTCCATGCCCAGAATATGGAACACACCGAATTCCTTTTTCCGGCGCTTCACCAGAAAGCTGTTGGTATAGAACAGAAATATAAAAGCAAAAACGGCGATTACCCGGCTTCCAAGGAACATTGCCCCGTTCAGATAGTCGGAACCGGCCATCTGTTCCAGCCCCGGATTCAGAGACAGGGACCTGACGATGTAATACATCGCCACAGTCATCACGCAGGTCAGGATATAGGGGATGTACGTTCTGCTGTTCTTTTTGATATTCCCGGCTGCCAGTCTGGGGAAAAATCCTGTCTTCATATCCTGTCACCTCCCGTTGTCAGCAGTGTAAGCGTATCTGAAATCTTTGCATACAGCTGCTCATTGATGCTGTTTCCCCTGTAAATCTGATGAAACACTTCCCCGTCCTTGATAAAAAGCACCCGCCCCGCATGACTGGCCGCCTTCGTGGAATGAGTCACCATCAGGATAGTCTGGCCGTCCTGGTTAATCTCATTGAATATTCTCAGCAGGTTGTCGGTGGCCCTGGAATCCAGAGCTCCCGTCGGTTCATCCGCCAACACCAGCTGGGGCCTGGTGATCAGTGCTCTGGCCACAGCCGCTCTCTGCTTCTGTCCTCCCGATATCTCGTAGGGGAATTTGTCCAGAATTTCCCGGATATGCAGCTTCTCGGCGATGGGTGCAAGTCTCTGATTCATCTCCCCATAGCCCTTCCCCCCCAGCACCAGAGGGAGGAAAATATTGTCCCGAATGGAAAAAGTATCTAAGAGATTAAAATCCTAGAACACAAATCCCAGATTGCTGCGCCGAAATGCCGCCAGCTCTTTTTCCTTTACCCCTGACAGATTCTTCCCGCCCAGCAGCACCTGCCCTCCCGTGGGCTTGTCCAGGGCGGCCAGTATATTCAGCAGGGTAGTCTTGCCGGAGCCCGACTCCCCCATAATCGCCACGTATTCTCCCTGCTCCACGGAAAAGGATACGTTGGTCAATGCCTGCACCTGATTCCCGCCGAAGCGGGTGGTGTACACTTTTCTAAGGCTCTGCGCCTCCAATAATGCCATCTTTTTTACCTCCTATTCCAGTTCCGTAAGTGCACTCCAGTACCCTTGCAAGTAGATTGATTCCCGGCCGCAAAGCACATGTGTCCGTAAATCAATCTGGGTACTGTTCGTGCACTTACTGATTGTAGTTCCGTGCCTGTCTGCCCGGTACCCAGTCACTGGCAGAGGATTTCCGGCCGCTTAATACGTGCGTCCATAAATCCTCTGGGGCACCGGACGGACAGGCACTGTTTGTAGTTCCGTGTCTGACAAATATAGTATACAAAACGGCCGAACGCGCCTCCATCGAATGGGGTGACAATTCCGCCGTCTCATGTGACATTTTTGTAAGGCCGTGTCCTTCTCCTACTCTACCTCCAGCGTATCCCGGTGCAGGTCCACCGAGAATACGGTGCCCTCCCCCACTGTGGATTCCACGGTGATTTTGTGAGAAAGTCGGTCCGCGGTCAGTCTGCACAGGTAAAGTCCCAGGCCTGTGGACTTTTTATCCGCCCTGCCGTTATACCCGGTAAATCCTTTTTCGAAGATCCTGGGCACATCCTCCGGTGCAATTCCGATACCTGTATCGGCAATCTGCAGGATTTTATCCGGTGTGACACTGATTGTTACTCCGCCTGTCCGGGTATATTTCACGGCATTGGAGAGAATCTGTTCGATGAGAAACAAAAGCCACTTCTCATCCGTAAGCACGGTGACATCCACCGGTTCATAAGAAAGTCTCAACCGCTTTCGGATAAACTGCGGCGCATATTTGTGCACCGCCTGTCTGATAATCCCGTCCAGCTCATATTCCCGGAACACAAAATCCGAAGAGCCTGCGCCCAGCCGCATCCAGTTCAGGGCCATCTCCACATACTGCTCAATGCGAAACAGCTCTGCCTGCAGCTCCCGGTGTTCCTCCGTGTCCTCCCCCTGCAGGGTCATCCCCATCACGGAGATGGGCGTCTTAATCTGGTGTACCCAGGTCATGTAATACTCCATACTCTCCTGCCGTTCTCTCTGCCAGGCTGTCAGATTCCTGTCAAAGCTCTCTTTCAGCTTCCGGAGCATCTCCTGGTAATCCGCTTCCGCCAGCGTCTTCGGTTCCGGCAGCTCGTCCAGCTCCACTTCCACATTGCGGACAATCCTCTGCCTCCTGACATGTGCCTTCCAGTAGAAAACAAAACGCACAGACAATACCGCCGCGGTGAGCAGTACACACAGCCCCGCCGCATACAGCACGGCCTCTGTCTCCAGCTCATACAGGGAAAAAATCATTGCAAAAATCCCGCTGTACAATGCAAATATCAGCGCAGTCATGCGATATTGCACGCAAAATTTCCCCAGAATATGATACCATTTTCCTTTTGTCATAGCTTTCTCCCCGCCGCAAATGATGTCTTCACTCCACAATATACCCGCTGCCCACCTTTGTGGTGATAAAATCCGTGAGCCCTGCCGCTTCCAGCTTCTTCCGAAGCCTGGTCACATTCACTGTCAGCGTGTTCTCCTCCACATAGGAGTCCATCTGCCACAGCTTCGTCATCAGGGTGTCCCGACTGACGATTCTGCCCTTATTTTCCAGCAGTGTCTGCAGGATACGGAATTCGTTTCTGGTCAGCTCCAGTCGCTCTCCGTTGTAGGTCAGGGATGTATTGTTCAGATTCAGAACCGCTCCTCTGTGCTCCAGCATCGGCGCCTTTCCTGCCATGTCATAGGTCCTGCGCAGGACGGCCTGTATTTTCGCCATCATCACATCCAGGTCCACCGGCTTCGGAATGAAGTCATCCCCGCCCATATTCATGGCCATGACAATGTTCATATTGTCGGAAGCGGAAGAAATGAAAATCACAGGCACATTGGAAATCCTGCGTATCTCGCCGCACCAGTGATAGCCGTTGAAAAAAGGCAGCATAATATCCATCAGCACCATATGCGGGTCATATTCCACAAAGGCATGGATAATGTCCCGGAAATCCTCCACACATCTGACTTCGTTTCCCCAGGCTTCGATTTGCCTCCCCATGGCTTTCGCCATGGACGCGTCATCTTCAATGATCATGATACGATACATCTTTTTCTCCATTCGTTGGGGCCTTTGATCTCTCTTTGATTACAGGGTTCGCATTGCGGCTCCTGTGGCAGCCCTTCTTTTCATTGTATCAGGCTGTTCACACCACAGCAAGTACCTAATTCACCTTTCTCAACAAAGCTTAAGAAACTATTAAAAATAAGAAAATCCCTTGAAAATTCTCTTCCAAGTGATATAATACTTTTCGGCTGATCCTTAAGGAGCAGCAATACATAGAAGGAAGCAAAAAGGAGACAAAAAACATGAAAAAGAATTTTTGGACCAAAATGATAAGCCTGGCTCTGGCACTGGTATGTATGCTTAGCCTGGTAGCCTGCGGCGGTGGCGGCGGAAGTGTTGCGGGAAATTACAGTCTTCACAGCGTCACAGCAGAGGGAGAGACTATAACATGGAAGGAATTTGCTGAGGCAGCTGGTATCTCTGCAGATGACATTGCCATCGGCCTGGAAATCAGAGAGGACGGAACCTTCAAGCTCAATATGGATGCCATGGATCCCACTCTCAGCGGAGAAGGCACCTGGACACAGGATGGCAGCACCATTACCCTGAATGGCACAGGTGATTCTCTTACCGCCACACACAAGGGCAGCGAAATCACCATCGACGAAAATGGTGTGTCCTTAATCTTCAAGAAATAATTGCTTTTGAATAACAGACACACAAAAGGGGGCTGCCACTTAGTGACAACCCTCTTTTTACATGCACAGATCCGCATTTCTGGCATTATCTTTTCCCATGTCCATCTGACGCCAGACTTTCTTATAACATAAAAAATTACTCTGCAATATTTTCCAACAAATACTTCGCACTAAGCTGCGCGCATTCCAGAGAAGTATACCCCATGCTGGGTTCATCCTGTTCCACGATAAACCATTCTGTGCCGCCTTCATCCGCAGCCTTCACAATCGCGGGGAAGTCCTGTAAGCCCTTGCCCAGAGGCCGGAATTCAAAGGTTCCTTCCGTCTCTTTCTTTTTATCTTCGTCAATGCCGATCAGGGCATACATATTCTCGGATTTGCTGCCTGCAAAATCCTTCAGATGCACGGTGGGCACTCTTCCTCCATATTTCTTCACATATTCCACAGGATTCTCTCCGCCCACATTCACCCAACAGGTATCAAGCTGGGTCTGGAGAAGTTCAGGGCCCACTTCCTTGTACAGAATGTCCAGAGCGTATTCGCCGTTTATTTTCGTAAATTCAAAGTCATGGTTGTGATATTGAAGCACCATGTCTTCCTTTGCCAAAGCCTCCCCGATCTTCTTTGCGCCGTCGATCACCGTCTGGAATCCCGGCGTGCCAGGCCTGTACTCCGGTGTCAGATAGGGGATCACCACATATTTCACTCCCAGCTTTTTATAGCAGTCGATGGTTTCTTCCATCTTGTCCATCAGCTCTGCAAAGGGAACATGGGCCGACAGAGGAACAAGCCCGATTTCCTCGCAGGCTTTTTTCACCTCCAGAGGATCCTTTCCATAGAGTCCGGCAAATTCGACGCCGCCGTAGCCATACTCTTTGATTTTCTTTAAAGTACCGAAAAAATCCTCCTGAAGCTGATCTCTGACGGAATACACCTGTAGTGCAATTTTTTCTTTCTTCATTTCCCACATGTCCTTTCTTTTACATTTTTCCTTTTTCTATTCTTTTATTTACATTTTAGCCAATCCAAAATATACTGATTGTCTCAGGGCGAAAAAGTCCTGCACAAAAATTTTAACAAAATAAAGGGACCTCTTCAATCAGATAAATTACTGCGCCAACGACATTATCTTCCTCTTTGAAAAGCTTTTCTATGCTATGACCAGCCACATATTTCTTAGCATTGGCCTTGTTCGATATAAAAGATATAATTCTCTGGAAAATCGGTGTCTTACTTAATACATCTTCTTCCTTCAATCGTTTATTAGCAAAAAAATCACTCATTACATCAATAAATTCTGACAACTGTTCCGGTGTACATTGGCTGCGATAGTAAAATAAATACCTCCAAATAGCAATTAAGCAGTCAAGATGATCAAGTGCTTTAAAATACGCCATTTGCTCACTCAGCTCGTTCTTCCTTTTTCCCGTCGGCTTTATCCTATTATTGAGATATCCAATTGATTCTTGTTGCTTTTTATCTGCATACAAGCTTATAAATTTATTTACAATAAGCTCTCTATTAGCTGTTTCAAAACGTTCCGGTCCGCGAATAAGTGGTTCGCTCACGGTATAAGATGCAATATCTCCAATAATTGCTTCCGCTATCTCATGATAGGCTATCAGCCTTGCTGTTTCCGAGGCGTCCCATCGCTCTTCTCCAATGATTGGACCAATAGCATCTGCTAAATACGCCAAGGATATAATATGATCGAAGATCGATCGTGGTTTAATATTCGTATTCTTTAAATCATTTAATCGTACTCTTTTCCCTTCGCGGGAAGTCGTTTTTAACTGATTAATAATATTGATCTTATGGCCATCAGCGACTACAACATTTAAGGATTCAAGTTCTTTCACAAATCGTCTGGTTTCCTCGAGAATCAATTGTGTATATTGAGTGGATGTTTTTGACCTTGCTTTTTGAATGATCTGTATGTATTTCCTGTTAACAAAATCAGCAACCTCATCAGGCGTCATTTTATCAATAAACTTTACAATCGCTTGATTTGAATATAGTCCGTCGATCTTATCAATTTCAACTTTGTCAATACCCAGTAGACATATTTTTTCATCCAACCCTGTATTGATCATTTCCTTTACTGCCGGCCATTCGATGTGTCCTGTCCAATTCTTTTCTCTATAATCAGGCGACAACAACACAACAACGCATTCGCAATTTTGATTATAAACTTTTCTTAATTTACTATCCCCATGAGGACCGTTTATCCAAGCCTCATGCCAAAAGTCGTAAAAAATTTCATCCTTTGTATATCCAAGCTTAAGTAATGATCTGCATAACGGTTCAATATAGTTCTCCCGGTATTTGCCGGAAAAAGTAACTCCAATTCTAAATTTTTTATCCTCGTAATTCATTTCGTTCTTGCATAATGTTTGCAGAAGCAAAACACCATGTTCCCCTTTCTCTTTATTTATATCATAATTCAATACAGCTGAATCATTTATCTACTGGATGAGCCGGATCAGCTGTTCCCAAGTTCGCATTTCAATCAAGTCTACGACGATGAATGATGGGCTTTGAAAGTACATATTATTATACAGTAATATGACATAATTTGACAATACCATATGAGTATTTAACATCCGGCAGCATAATTAAAAGTGGGAATCTCCATTTTTCTTGCAGTCCGTCTGCGCCGGTCCGTCAATCAGATGTCCTTCTCTGTCAAACCTTGAGCCGTGGCAGGGGCAGTCATAGCTTTCCTCATCCGGATTCCACTCCAGCCTGCAGCCCATGTGAGGGCAGTTTGCCGGAAGAAGATGCTTTGCCAGGCTTTGCAGTCAGCTGAGGAATTAGCATATGTCAAAATACAGGGATTTATTTACGAATATAAATTTTCTTCTTGACTTCCACACCTTTTTCCTGTATTTTGTAATGATTTAACGGTATACGTTTAAATGGAAGGCATGGGGCAGGAAAGGGAAATCAATATGTACGAGTATGTTACAGAAAGTCAGGCTGGTCCACGATAAGAAGCAAGGAAGATTCTTCTGGAACCTGATCCCAAAATCCAAAGACCTGGAGACAAAGCTGGCCGCAATTCAGGCTGCCAACCGTCATGCAGATGTAAGGAGTATCTATCTTCGGAAGAAAAACGAGTACTTACGCCGGCAGGACAGAGACCATCCCTCCTATATTGTGTATATTGAGGCGGTTCACCAGGCTTATCAGAGGCTTTAAGACGGAGGAGGTATAAAATGAACCCGTTATTTCTATGCGGGCAGAAATAACATGGGCAATAGCAAAAGGATGCAAATCTCTCAGATACTCTGCTCTGATTGATTTGCATCCTTCCTTTATGGACGTCTTTGTCATTCTATAAGCAATCTATACTGTACCGGTATAACGAGAACTTCCCTGCACATTATAGGACCCGCCGGCTGTATATCCGTTGGCGGCATTTGCCTGGGTGGTCATATAATAATCGACCAGCGAAGCGTTGGTGGCAATGGAAGAACCATAGTCCTTGAAAAAGGCCTGTACCTTGGACATATCCGCTTTCTTGAATGTGTCCTCGTCAATCTTCATTCTGCCCTTTCCGTCCACACTGATGCCAAAGCTCTTCAGCGCATCCTCATTGCGCGCCGTCTTCTCCCTGATATAGGACAGATTCGCCACCACGCCGGAGTTTGCACTGGACTCTGCCGTGTCAAACATTTTGTTGTAATTGCTTACAAAGCTCTTCGCCGTGGCAAATATCTTCTTGATATCATACTCGTTCGTCTCATTGCCATCCTTGTCTTTCACCTTCTGATACAGCTCGTCGGACGCAAGGGCCTGGCTGTCTGTCTTGAGGGAGGATGCACTGGAAGTTGTCTTGTTGTCTGTCCCCGTAAGGTCTATTCCTCCCGTTCCGGACGCAGCACCGGCGAACTGCAGACGCGATGACACAACAGAACCATAGCTGAGTATATTATCGCTGGAGAACAGCTCCTGCACTTTGGAGATGTCCGCTTCCTTCAGCTTTCCTTCGTTCAGCGTCAGCGTCCCATTGGCATTGATTGTGACGCCGATTTCTGAAAGCTTATCGGCATTCGCCGCCGTACTGCTCATCATGTTCGCCACATAGGACGTCTTGCTTGTCAGCGTGGAGTCCTTTGATGTGCTCACCACATTATTATAATTCGTCACAAAATCCTTCATCGCGGAAGCCACCTTATCCGACGCGCTCTTCCCGTCTTTGGTGTCCGTGTAAGTATTGTCGTTGCGCAGCGTTGAAACAGCGCTGTTCAGACTGGAAAGTCCTGCTGACAGGTCCTTGTTGGCCTTCTGTACCTCTTTGGAAACCTTCGGATGCATCTTCTCTTCGATAATTTTGTCGACAACATTGCTGCCTCTGCTCTTCCTGTCGGATGATGCGCCTGTGCTGGTACTCTGCCCTGTTCCATAATAAGCCTTCATCAGCTTGGAATAGCTGCCGTTCTTGAGACTGGCATAATCCGATAAGAAATTCAGATTGCCGAGGCTGCCTCCTGAAGACGAAAGACCCTGAAACAAATAGGAATAGTCCGGACCCGTATTCCCTACATCAATACTGATACCCATTAGAATCACTCCTTTGATCACTGATGAAATTTTGCATGCTAAAAAACCTTATCTTCTTAATATATCGTCCGCATTTCCTTTTTTCTTAACCATAATCTGACATTTTTGAGGACTGAAATACTTCATTCCCTTTTCAGCCGCATTACCGTTACCGACCTTCCGGGGAATACCCTTATGATGGGGGGCGTGACCCTGCTTTGGCACATTCGGAAATCAGCCCTTCAAGCAGAATGTCATGCGGCTGTCCAGCGAATAAACTCCTGCCTTGCAAAATTAATCAGGGTATCAAAGCATAGAGTTTTCTTCCGCCTCTTTGCAAAAATGTTCTTCACAATGCGCCTCCTCTATGGCCGTATTTACATTCCGATTCTCCGGCCTGTCGTTCACAAACTGCACCACAGGGACAAAATTCTTATAGACCAGAAAGGTTCCCACCCCCACGCCGTAAAGCAGCAGGTAAATGGGCTTCTGCCCCAGCAGGACCACCGTCCCCAGCAGAATCAATACATTCAGGTGGAAACGGAAAGGCTTCACAAAGGAAAGCTGCAGGCCAGGACCGCCGCATCCCTCCACCTCTGCCCCCACTGCGCCCACACCAGGAAAAAGCCGATTGCAAAAGAGGCACAGAACAACAGCGCCGCCACCAGGAACCATTTTAACGCCCCCATCACCTGAAAAGCCTCCAAAATGACGATATCCGCCGTGACCACTACCATAAGAAGCCACACAGGTATCCACACTTTCAGGCACCTTTTCCAGCATCCTTTTAACGCTCTGAAATAATACCTTACAATTCCGTCCTCAATATAGGGCATGGATTCAAAGGCGGCCAATATTGACGGCCCTATTGTAATCCCCGTGACAAGCAGTACAGGCAATGCCCGGATATCCGCCTCCGCCAGGAACAACACCATTACCAGGGGCAGATTCGCCACAAGCATTACCGCGTTCAGTTCAAGCAGCCACCAAATGTAATTCAGCCAGCTCAAATAACCAAAGAATTTATAGAAATCCATCTTCATACGCATACCTCCGTACCGCCACCCTCCCGGCAGCAACCCATAATGCCGCATACTCCTACACGATGTCCTGTACATGAATATGCGGCTTTTCTCCTGTCTTTATCTCTTTTCCGCCTGCTCCGATTTCCGTTCACGCTTACTTCGAACCGCTGTTCCCGATTCCCAGATTCAGCTGGAACAAATATTTCTGCCCCACAAAGTAGATGACAATCTGGGGAATGGACATGATAAGGGATAATCCCATTACCACAGACATATTCAATGCCCCGGTGGGGTTTACCTCCGCAGACATATTCGCCACGCCCAGTGCCAGTGTGTATTTGTCGGAATCCTGCAGATAAATCAACGGTCCCATCACATCTCCCCAGGCATGGTTAAACGTAAAAATAGCAATGGCACACAGTGCCGGCTTGATCAGAGGAAGCACTATCTTGCGGTAAATTCCGAAATAATTCAGTCCGTCGATCTCCGCCGCCTCATAGAGCTGCCCCGGAACCGCCGTCACAAACTGCCTCGTAAAGAAAATATTATAAGCCGAGCCGAAAAACTGCGGAATGATCAACGGCCATACGGTGTCATACAATCCCAGTTTCGTAAACATGACGAACACGGGAATCAGGGTGATCTGTCCTGGCAGCATCATAGTCGCCAGAAGCAGCATAAAGATTTTGTTTTTATGCCGGTACTGCATCCTGGCAAAGCCGAAAGCCACCATGGAACAGGAAAGAATCTGTCCGCATATGCTCAGGGCCACAATGAACAAGGTGTTCATAATCCACCTTCCCACAGGCCTGGAGCCTCCGAACGCGCCCGAGAACAGATCCGCAAAATTTTTCCAGTAAAACTCATGAGGGATAATGGTAAATAAATCCTTTGCATTGGATTCCGGTGTGGCCAGTGAAATGCTGAGCATATATACAAAGGGGAGGCTCAGCAGCAATGCCAATGCAGTCAGTATAGCGTATACTATAATCTTTCTATGTATCTTCAGATTCTTATCCAGCATCACTTTACCTCCTCTTCATAGAACACCCACATAGTGGACGACTTCATCACAATCAGGGAGAACACCATAACGATTGCAAACAGGATCCATGCCATGGAAGAAGCATAACCCATCCTGTAATAGGAGAACGCATTTTTATACAGATAAGGCACAATCATGGAACTGGCGTAATCCGGCCCGCCGTCCGTCAGCATATAGACCTGGGTGAAAGTCTGCAGCGCGCCAATGATCCCCGTGATCAGGTTAAAGAATATGATAGGGGTAATCTGGGGAATCGTAATCCCCTTGAACATCTGGAACCGGGTGGCCCCGTCCAGGTGCGCCGACTCATACAACTCCTCTCCCACGCTGTTGATGGCGGACAGCATCAGCACCATGGTGCTTCCCACCGTCCACAGAGCCAGAATCACGAACCCTCCAAGGACGCACTCCTTGTCAAGCAGCCACCTGGGTCCCTGAATACCCAGAAGCGCAAGTCCCTGGTTCAGGATCCCCTTCGTGGCAAGGATATTTTTGAACAGCACACAGCTCGCCACTGCGGGGACCACCGCCGGGATGTAATAAATTGTCCGGAAAACTTTCATCCCCTTCAGCCGGAAGCTTAGAAGGTATGCCATGGCCACGGACAGAAGCAAATTCACCGGCACGCTCATAAACGTATAGATGAAAGTGTTTTTCACGCTGATCAGGAAACGACTGTCCGTAAATGCCTGTTTGTAATTATCTAATGCGATAAAGTTCATCTGGGTGAACATATCCCAGTCCGTAAAACTCATGGCAAAGGAATATATCATAGGTCCCAGCGTCATGGCCAGGAACCCGAACAGCCAGGGTGAAATAAAGAAAAAGAACCATCTTCTCTGCCGTTTGGCTCTGTCCGTGTAGGGTACTTTTTTTCTGCTCTTTTTATCCGACATAATTACCTCCAATCCTATTTTGCATCTCTCCCAATCCGTATTCGAATCTGTATCCGCAGCATGGAATACGGCAGCCCCATAAGGTAAGACAGCCCTGTGCAGCATAGCATGCGTCACAAGGCTGTCCTGATTCATGACAACGGAATTCCTGCGCAATTATAATTCCATTGTATCCATGACCCCCTGGCTCCGCTCTTCCGCGTCCGGGTATCAGATCCTTTTTTAGTAGCGGGAAAGAATCTCCTCAAAATTCTTCTGCATGGTCTCCAGGCACTGCTCCGGGGTCAGCCTTCCGAGAAGCATCTCCTTCATCTGGTTTCTGGCCTCATCGATGATTTCCTGATAATACGGCCCTCTGAACAGTCCGTCGATGGTAACACGCTCCATGGAGGTTCCGATAATATCCAGGGAAAGATCCCTTCCGTTCACCTGCTGATTCACAAAAGCGTCGCTGGAGAGCGTTTCAAGATTGGCGGGGCAGTCCGCAATGCCGTCGCCCAGCATAGCCTGAGCCTCTGCGGAAGTCATATACTGGATAAAAGTCCATGCCGCTTCCTGCTTTGCAGGATCCGACTTTGCGGAAATGGTAAGGGCGCTTCCCATGGGCCATCCTGCATCCTGGATTCCTTTCGGCACTGTGGTGATGTCAAAGTTCAGTCCTTCCTCTTCGGAATATCCCTTGATGCACCACATACCTGTCAGATTCATGCCCAGCTTGCCCTGCTGGAAATAAGCGTCTCCGCCCTGGTTTGCCTGCTCCAGCTCCTCATAGGAGACCACATATCCATTCTGATACGCATCATTGTACTTGGTGAGCAGTTCAAGATTCTCCGGAGAATTGACCACTACCTGCCCGTCCTTGATCAGGTTGCCGCCGTTGGCCTGGAACATGTAGCCCCAGATAGCCTGATAATGTGTGGAAGTGGTTCCCCACTGGTCGATGACGCCGTCCCCGTCCGTGTCCTTGGTCAGCTTCTGGATGGCGTCGAAATAATCGTCCAGTGTCCAGTCCTTGTCAGGATAGGGAATCTGCGCGTCGTCGAACAGATCCTTGTTGTAGTACATAATGGTACAGCCGCCTCTGTCAGGAAGCCCGAAAATCTGACCGTCATATGTATACTGGTCGATTACGTTACTCCAGAGTGCTTCCGTGTCAATTCCGTTTGACTGAATCCGATCCGACAGATCCAGGAACATTCCCTTTGTGGCAAATCCGATACCGTTCTCTGCCACCTGGCATACGTCCGGAAGCTTATTTCCTGCAAACTGAGTCTGAATCTTCGTTTCATAATCATCGGCAACCGTAATCACTTCCACCTTGATGTTGGGGTACTTCTCCATAAAGGCTTCAATTCTGGGCTGGTATACCCCCTCGTAGGTGCCGTCGCCGCCCCAGTGGGTAAAGGAAATCGTAACCTCCTCCCCGTCTGCCGCCGCGTCCCCACCGGACTCCTGGGAGCTCTCCTCCTGGCTGTCCGCCGGAGCCTGGGACTCCTGGGAGTTCTGGGAGTTCTGGGAATCCTCCGCCGTGCTGCTGCCGGAGCCGGAAGACTGCCCCGCATCGTTTCCGCAACCTGTCAAAAGCATTGCCCCTGCAAGAGCCATTGCGCATACCTGCGCCATCTTTTTCTTTTTCATGAAAAATCCCTCCTATAAATGTTTGTAAGCTTTCAGTTCCTTGCTTTACATACATTATAAGAGGGATTTCGTCCAATTAACATGAACCAATTTCGGTATTTTGGTAACATTTTCGGCCTGCCCGCTTTTTCTGCATTCTGCATATCCGGGGCTATGTCAATAAGTTTTTCCGGTATTTGCTCGGGGATATGCCCGCGTTTTTCTTAAATACCTTCGTAAAATAGAAATAATCGCAATATCCCACCTGTGCCGCGATTTCTTCAATAGATAATCTTTCATCCGCCAGAAGCTCCTTGGCCTTCTGCACACGTTTGGCAGCAATGTATTCGGAAAAGGACATCTGCAGCTCCTCCTTGATCAGCCCGCTCAGATGGCTGGTACTGATTCCATATTTCCGGGCCAGGTCGGTCAGGGTGATGTCCTCCGCGTAATTCTGCTTTATTTCCTGAATAATCCTCTGGATTGTAGTGGGATTGACATCTGCCTCCATGTCATGAGACTCGCCTTCCCCCTCCATCAGACGGTCCAGCACTTCCTCCAGCTTGTCCTGATCAATGGGCTTTACCAGATAATCAAACGCTCCCAGCCGCAGAGCCGCCTGGGCATATTCGAAATCCGCGTAGCCCGTGATAAAGATCACCTTCAGCTCCTGCCCTTTTGCCTTCAGCTTCTCCAGCAGTTCCAGTCCATTGAGCCCCGGCATCCTGATATCTGTAAACAAAACATCCGGCGCTTTCTCCTCTACCTCCTCCAGGGCGGTGACTCCATTGTTGGCCTCCCCCACTATGGAAAAGGGTTTCCCCGACTTCTCTATCAGCTTCTTCAAGCCCATGACAATCCACATCTCATCATCCGCAATAAATACTTTCTGCATACCCTCACCCGCCTTCCACATGATCCGGAACCACAATCATAACCCTGGTTCCCTTCCCAGGCTCACTTTTGATTTCAAACACCACATCTTTCCCGTAAAACAGCCGCAGTCTCTGGTATATGTTTGACAGCCCTATCCCCTTCCTGTCCATTCCGCCCTCCAGGGAAGCAATGAGCTGCCGCAGTTTCGCCTCCTCCATGCCGCAGCCATTATCTTCTATCAGGAACATGATGAATCTGTCCAGCTTCCGCCGGACGGTAACCGTAACGCAGCCGTCGTCCATCTTCTGTTCCAGCCCATGAAAGACCGCATTCTCCACAATCGGCTGGAGCATCAGCCTGATCACCCTGTTCTCCAGGATCTCCTCTTCCGCGTCAATCTCTACCTCAATTTTCTCCATGAAGCGGTATTCTATGATGGTGGCATATTCTCTGATATAGTCCAGTTCATCCCCCACCGTGACAATATTTTCCTCCTTCACGGCATAGCGGAATACCTTTGACAGTGCCATTGTAATCTCCGCAATATCGTCCATGTCATGATAGAGCGCCATGCCCCTGATGCACTCAAAGGTATTGTACAGGAAATGCGGATTGATCTGGTTCCTGTAAGCCAATATCTGCAACTGCTTTTCCGCCAGTTCCACCTCGTACATTCTTTTCTGGGAATCCTGAATTTCCCGGTCCATTCTCTCTCGATCGTCCAGCATCCGGTTCAGGCTGTCGACCACCCTTCCAATCTCGTCCTTCCGGCGCTCTTCCATCCGTTTCCCCGGTTCATGTGCCACTTCCTGTATAAACTGGTCTATTTTAAAAATGCGCTGTATGAAATTTTTATAGAAAAAATACATCATGATGACAATCATCATGCAGGCGATCCCATAGGCCACTATCACCAGTCCTATACTGCTGCCTGCGCCGCTTCTCAGCTCCTCCTCGGGTATCCTGCTGACCAGGCGCCAGCCGTCTATCCCGGCATCCAGATCCCGCACAAGATACCCGTCACCGTCCTCCGTCCCCTCTGCAGAAAATGTTGTCCCCTCTGTGGCAGACGCCATATTCCTGTCCATGGAGAATGCCATAACCGCACCTTTGCCGTCCAGCAGATATACTTCCGTATTCTGTGTCGCTCTGGAATCCTCCAGAAAGCTTCTCAGCCTGTCCGTCTTCATCACCAGAACGGCCATTCCTACCTGTCTCCCATACTGCCAGTTCTCCAGGTCGTACACGGGATAAGATACGGTGAAACAACGTTTTCCCGTCTGTTCATCTGCATAAGAATCCCCGAATTCTATGCTGTCCCTTAGCCCTCCCGCTGCAAAATCCCCGTTCGGCTCCCTCCCCGCAGAAGCAATGCGGACGCAGCCACTGTCATACAGGGCAATCCCTAAAATGTCCTCATCCAGCAGCATGATGTTGGAGAACACTGTCTCTATATCCTTAGAGGATATGACCCTCTCCAGTTCCGTCTGATTAAAATATCCTTTTGTAGTAGGCGAATAAGACAGCGCTACCGCCTCATGGTTCAGCTTGCTGTAATAGTCCTCCAGTTTTCCCTGAACCTGAGACAGTATCTTCTCATTGGTATTCAGGATATTCTGCCTGACGCTGTTTGCCACATATAGATTCGTGGCCGCAAATGCCGCCATGATGGAAACCAGTATCCCCAGGGAGAACAGGCACAATTGCATGACCAGGCTTTTACTTGTCCAATGTCTCATCCTCGCCGCCCCCCCTGTTTACTTTTGTGATGCTACTCCCATATTCCAGGCAGTTTGCCTGATAGCCCTCCCCTCTACGTCTGTCCAGTTCTTCTATCCCCCTGTCGTACAGCCCCTGTATCAACGTGTCATATTCTTTCTCAAACGCCGCCTCGGTCTCCGCCAATACGACCTTGATCATCTGGCTGTCCTTCCACTCCGCAATCGCTTTCTCGATCTTCCCTTCTTCACTTTCCGATGAAATCAGGTTTGCGGGCAGAATCAGCAGAGACGCATCATACAGCACGGTTTCGGGGCTCATGCCATAAGCCGTCATCGCCCGATTGGAAGAGATATCCTCATCCGTAACTGCCTTTACACTCCTGTGCCATGCAGTATTGGAAAACATCCACCAGGTCTCCAGTTCGTCCTCTCCCGCCGCCGCAGAGTCCTGTGTCTCTATCTTATAGTAGCAGCCATCCTCTCCTATGTAATAGTCCGTCCCCTCCCGTCCATAATGCCACAGAGACAGTCCCTCCTTACTCGTCATATAATCCAGGAATGCCGCTATCTCTTCCGGATTTTCACAATCCCGCGCTATAAAGGTGGAAATCCACCCCGTGGTAGCGCGCATGTTTTTTCCCAGGACAGGCCTGCTGCCGTCCGATGAAAGTATCACTCCTGTGGAAACCCAGTCATCAAACTTCACCCCTGTGTTCGCTATGTTTCCAATGAAACACAGCACCTGCCCGCGCTGCATCAGTTTCTGGGTTTCTGCCGTCTCCATGGTAAGCTGGTTCGCTCCTGCATATCCGTTCCGTATACAGATATTCAAAAATTCCAGTGCGTTTTTTGCCTGGGGCTGCAGAAGGATGTCCCTGTAGTTCCCTTCCTCGTCCACCCATTCTGCCCCGAATGTCCCCTCCAGATATTTCAGGGTGGGATCCTGGTAATCCTTCCCGTCTACCAGCAGCACAATCACCTCTTCCCCATCCGCCTGAAGCCCCATATCCTTCACTTTTTGAAAAGCAGCCAGCACTTCCTCCTGGGTTCTTAAGTTTTCTTCCTCAAGTCCGGCCTGTTGCAAAAGATTTTTATTCCATATGATGGCATTGTTATCATTGTACATCACCACTTCTTCCATGTAAGGACTGCTTTTCCACTGTTCTCTGGCATCGGCAGAATTGATATGGGACGGGAAAGCGTACCATACGCCGTCCCTGCGGACAAGCTCCCTTTTTACGTCTTCCGGAAAATCCTGCAGAATATGGGAGTCCGGTTTATAAGCTTCCAGGAATTCATCGATCCTCCACACCTTTCCGGAGCTCACCAGCTGGCTTATGGTAATGCTGTCCGTCACGGAAATGATATCCGGCAGCTCGTCGTTAAGCAGCATCAGCCGCAGCTGGGTATCCATGTCCTGGGTGGGCTGTATCACATCCAGAGCCAGCCCTGTCTTTTCTGTGATATCCCCGGTTATGGTGCCCTCCTGCACTTTCCAGGCAGGATATCCCCAGAAATCTACATCACAGAACAGGGAGGCTTCCTCATATTCCTTTTCTCCCTCTGTGTCTTCTTCCCTGCCGCAGGCTGTAAACAGCGCCATAAGCAGCAGAGCTGTCCATAGGTATGCCCTTTTTGTCTTCATGTCCATCCTCTTCCTTTATAAGGATTGTTATAACACCTGATATCAAATTCAGTATATCTCTGAGCATCTCTAAAACATATGAAAAGTTTTCGTTTGTTTGGTAATTATTTCGATTTTATTTCCTGCCCCCACTCTCTCCTGTTCAAGAATTCCTCTGTCTTTTAAATCATCAAATCTCTTGAATTATACTATTGGCTAGTTGGGAGACATACCTTCTGAAATAAATTCTTCGTAGGTACAATTGGGCGTGTCGGAAACATGGCACAATAAATCTGTAATGAAATCCCAATATTGATTCGTGTCCAGCCTGGTAACAAATGAAATATTATTATCGCTGACTGAATTATCCAAAATTAGTTTCCCATATTCAGCACTTGTTATATCATCGTTTATATCAGCATTAGAATCTTGATATTGAACAACGGCAGACGGTATTAAATAAATTGTTGCAGCAATTGCATCGGCGAGGCTATCACTTCGATTCGTATTCCTACGGTATAGTCCCCCCTGATTATCAACCCAAAACCTTGAAATCTGCGTAGTTCCCTTTTCTTCAAGCAAATCATATACCGCTTTGTTGATTTTCACATCATTGACTACTTCATGTGGAATCATAATTTGTTTTGGAAAACTTGCATTCAAACATACCTTATAAGCAGTCGCGTCATAAAAACAATTAAAATCCGCATACGGTGTGTAAGTGCCCCTCTCTCCCAGAATACCGCCAAGATATATAATTTCATTTACATTTTGAGCAAAATGAACATCCTGTTGACAAGCTAAAGCAATGCTGATTGGAGAGCCAACTGAAATAATGGTGATTTCATTTGTGTTTTCGGACACTGTATCCAGCAGGAATTCGACAGCAGAAGCTTCCTGTGGTGTTGTTTGGGAATATCCCCATTTCCTTTCATAATAATTTCCTAGGTCATGGAAGTTTTGGGGTTCTACATAGTTGTCAAGCCTTGCCATTGCCCCCCAGTTATCAATAGCACCTACAACCTGACGCTGTTCTTCAAGATTTCGAAATCCATTTAAGGGTTCATCGGTACCTATATATACCGGTATGTCTGGTCGTCCCCAAAGTTCAAGCTGACGTAAGGCAGCATTTGTACCGACAGATACAAAGGAATTTCCACCGGTGACAGTTACTCCAACCAAATCAATTAAGCCTATGTTATCTGCCTGAACTAAGATAGACAGGCAAAATGCATCATCTCCCAGAAACATCATATCTGTATCTAATACAACTTTCGGTTTTTCTTCACTTACACTGATACCATATGCCTGTGTAAGGTAACTCAATGATGCATTGTTTTCTTCTTCCGTATTGAAATCATTTCTTTGGTTCGAACAACCTGCCAGAAAAATTAACAAAAAAGGTACTAATAAAAGAAAGCAGTTTTTCTGTTTATTCATTTTATTTACCTCGTTTACAATCATCCATAGTTATGCTCTGCTCCATAATCCCATACGCAATATCCGCGTCTTCATACAGATTGGCAGCGCTGCCCGTAAAGCGAACCTCTATCACATTCTTTCCCCCATGCAGACAGCCACCGATATCAAACCGGTGAGGATTCCAAAAACTGACGCCTGCAAATTCACCATTGCAGAAGCATTCTGCCATTTCCTCTCCCCGTATCTGAAACACCGTCTCCCTTTCTTTCGAAACGGCCTCATACTCATATCGGTAAACTGTTTTGTTTCTCTCCTTAGACTGAAGCAGGAATCGTTCCGTCCAGTCCGGGACAGGTTCGTCTCTCATCATCCTTACCCTTTTCTCTGTGGCATTCCTGATTTTTCCCGAAATCACCAGCAGAGTCTCGCAGGGCTCCAGCGTGATTTTTGTCTGTCCTCCAGGCTCCCCTGCCGTGAAGCTTCCATACTCCCCATTCCACAAATCCACCACGATGCCCTCTTTCAGCCCCGGAAAACGTACCTGCATGGCCAGCGTCTCTTTTCCCTCATTGGAAAGCAGGTACATCTCTGTCCCATCCTTAGCCAGATGCACGGCGCGAAGCTCCTTGTACTGCCTGTCCGTTACAACCGTCCTTCGTATCCTGTTCTCTTCTCCATGGCACAGCGCAAGCACCTCCTCCGCCCTATGGACCACCCTGACTCCTGACAGATATTCCTGATACTCTCCCTCCATCCCCAGGACATCCAGCACCACTCTGTACCTGTAACCCCGGATGCAGATTTCTCCCTCCTCCACAATGCATTCCGCCAACAGGCTGACAGGAAGATAGTGAAAGCCCACTTGATTTTCATAAAAAGCGGCAGCTTCCTCACAGGGAACCCGATTATCATCGCACAGGATAGCTGCCTCTGCCCTGTTTACAGAATCCGTCAGCAAACAGGAAAGACGCTTGATGTAATCCGAAAACTTCCTGTAATAAGGCCACCATATATTGTTCGGCCCCACATCCGGCGGGCGCTCTTCCTTACGCTTTCCCTCCACGCTATAATAAAATGCATGGGGGACAAACAGATTGACTCCCCGCATGGCCAGCCAGTCAATATACCATTTCATGTCCTCCCCGGTGAAATGCCAGGGATGCCCCTCTCTGCCGCAGACGCCGAAGCATTCATTCATAATTCTTCTACAGCCCAGATGCCTCCCTATGTCTGCGGACAGCTTCGCATGCACGGAGTCCTTTTCCCTGAGCCCTCCGGTTCCGGGTACCACACGCCTCATAATCAAGTCCTGCCCGGGGATCTGGAAGTAAAAAAGCTCCGACACGTCATCGCTCTCTGCCGGATGCCCCATCAGGGCAATCCCATGCCGTCTGCACCAACGGGATAAGGGCTGATAAAAGGTTTCCCGCAAATGCTTTTTCACCAGCCTTTTATAAATGCCTGTTGTCCTGTTCTCTTTCCCGGTGAACAGTCCCTCCAGTTCTTCCAGTTTTCCTCCGCCATCCAGAATCTCTTCTTTCATCCCCTCTGCCCATTCCCTGAAAGCCCCGGCATTTCTTCCCAGGGCGCAGGGCTCGTCCGTAAAAAAGGCAATGATGGTAGTCCCAAAATACGGGCGCAATTCTTCGTAGTATCTGTCATGGGTAAGACGAATAAACGTCTCCACTGCCAGTGGGTTTAAGATATCTGCAGACAGCGGGGCGTTCTGTTCCCCATCGTCCTCCCCATAATGGATTCCCCGTATCGTCCCTCTGGTGAAATCCCGAATCAGATAGCCGCCTCCCGGAAGCTTTGCCAGAGTCTCCAGCCCTCCGGGGGCATCTGCCAGCCGAATCTCTTTGGATGCAAAATCGGGATTCTCTCTGACCACAAGTCCGTGGGCAGACCCGGACGGATACATCCCCTCATCGTACAGCACAATTTTCATCCCTGACTCTGCTGCCGTCTCCACCACAAACTTTATGACCCCAAAGTATGCATCCGACAGATATTCTATCTCCTCCGGGATGCCAATCCTCGGGTGAAGCACAATGCCATTCACTCCTTTTTCCCTGAAATCTGCCAGCTGTTTCCTGATCTTGTTGCTGTCCGGCACATCGTTCAGAAACCAGAACGGAATCGGTGTGTATTCCTCTGACGGATGCATCAATGTCTCCAGAACCTCTTCCACATATGCCATATTTTCCTCCCATCTGCATCTTACCGGATTTCCGGCTATTGTATACTAATTTCCACATCCTTGCATTCCCAACAGGACAGCCCTTTCTTCCAAATACAAACTCATGTTGCTCTGTATCTGCCTGTCGCATGCCACACCTCTTTTATTCCATATAAATTAGCACCCCGAAACACAGTCCGTATATTTTCATCATAATGCCTATAACTAAGGATGTCAAAACGAATCACCACATAACTTTAATTTTTTAAACTATATCCCTTTTCAGAGAATCTTCCCTCTCAGATGTTCTAACCTCCACCGAATGCCCCGCCTCATACTCCTCCACCGCCGGATCCACAATATCCGTCGTCCCCTCTACCTTCACAGCCGCCTGGGTATGCTTCGCCAGGAACCGGGTCAGCGGGTACAAGTCGATCCAGTTGTACTAAGCGCATATATTTTCGTCTTCAAATTTTTTTCAAATTTTTTAACAATGCTCATTTGAAAAAAGACTTGCATTTTCCTGAAAATCATATATACTATCAGTATATCAATATTTTCACATCAAGTGAATCTTTTTATCATGCATGGCTTATGGCCATGGTATTGGCGTATCGCCGAATTATCATCGAGGAATGTTACAGGAAAAAGGAGAATTGCGTATGACAGAGAAGAGAGGAACTATTGTATATGAAGGGATCCGGAAGGTAATCAACGGGAAGGCGATTTTCATGCGCCAGTGCCTGTGCTACAAGGATGTCGTAAAAATGATTGTGGAAAACCTGGAGAAAGGAACACTGCCTGACGGGCTGCAGCACGATGTTTTTTACCTGCGGGACGGAGGGGTTGCCAGCCTGACATTTCATGAGAAGAACCTGGAGGAGCTTTTTGACCAGCTGTTCCTGGGAAAGATGGCCAGGTTCAAAAAGGAATCGAACGATCAGCTCTATGAGCTGTACACGCTGCCAATGTCCCGAAATGGGGAGGAAATCCAGCTGGATGTCACATATCCAATGGTCTACGGCATCGTCAACAATGACAGATGCAGGGCAGCGATTGCGTCAGAAATAAAGGAGCGGGACGAATATTACGCATGCTTCGAGCAGTCAGGATATAGAAACCCTTACTTCGAAGGCTTTTTCCGGGCAGAACAGATCTGGGACGCCCGCCTTCTGCTGGGATTATTGGACAGGCTGCGCCGGGACAGGGAGGATGGGGGCTGCTACCGCCAGCTGATGCGGATCATTTATGCCGGATACGGCTATCTGAAAAGACAGCTCAAAACAAGGGATGTGATAACCGGGACGATAGTGAAGGAGATTCTGGGCGGGAATGTCCCGGTCGAGAATGCCATGCTGTCTACGGTAAGCAAAATAGTGCTGCTGATGGTAATGGCCGAGGACATGGGAATCCCCTATGAATGGGATTATAATACTCTGGTGATGCTCCATTTCTACGAAAGCTCCATTGACCAATTGACGAACGGAGAGAGAGTCTATGGGGATCTGAAGGATTTCGAGACAGACCAGAGGGAATTTTTCCAAAAATATGACGAAAAATTTTCCTCCCACAGCTCCCTGCTGGGGATACTCCGCGAAGGCGAGCTGGAGCAGATGGCCGACCTGGTACTGCGGGTCTTCGGCCTGTACCAGATGAGCCCGATAAAGTTCTGGGGATATGACCTTTCAGAGGAAGAGACCAGATGCCTGATGAGGCAGCGTGAGCGGTGGTCGCAGCGCACCTATGCCACAGGGTTGATGCTGGCACAGCTGTGCAAGTATATCAGGCAGCTGGAGGAGCAGTCTCTGCTGGCCTCGAAAGACTACGCAGGAATGCAGCTTCAAATCGCGCAGCGTGAAAAAGAGGAACTCTGTCTGCGGCAAAAGCAGAAAGAAAGGGAGCTGGAGCAGCTTGCTTTAGAAAAACGTGGGCTGCAGGATACGATTTTGAAACAGGAGCAGGAACTGCGGAGACTGCAGAAGCAAGCAGCCGAGCAGAAACAGCAGATAGCCGCGCAGCAGACCGAGCTGGGGGAGATGCGCTCCTATCTCTATTCCCTGAGCGAAGGCTGGGAGGAAGGGAATGCGGAAGCCTGCGCTGAGACAAAGCTGCCCGAATGGAGTGAAAAGAAAGTGCTCGTGGTAGGCGGGCACACCAACTGGCAGAATAAGCTGCGGGAGCTTTTCCCGAAATGGCAATTTATCTCTGCGGGCCGGAACAGCCTGGATGATAAGATGATAAAGGGAAAGGACTGTATCATATGCAACACGGAAGTCCTGGCACATTCCTGCTACTATAAGATATTATCCGGCAGGGAAAGGCGGCAGAAATTATGCTATGTGCACAGCAATAATATCCAGAAATGCTTAAGGGAGCTGGAACCGCAGCTGGGAGTCTGACATCACATCGCGTAGATTACCAGACAGGTCTTTCCAGCGTTATTGGATCCATAAATTCCTATTGTTTTAGAATATTGAAATAGTTAGTATGTTTTATAGTTTATTTCTGCTACAGCCATCCATGCTGTACAACATACAAAGGACAGTACCAGCTTCCATTTTGGTACTGCCCTTTTGTGCTTTAACATGGTTTGAATTCTTGGGTTTCTGTGCTCTATTAATCTTTTTTATGTCTGCACCCCGCCGCCTTTTTGCACTGGCATCACGGCATTATGCTTGATATCCATCATACTTTCCAATACATCCAGTTTTTGAACTGCCGAACCGTCAAACGGCTGGCCAGACATTTCTCATAGAAATGGATAGCAGAACCTACTCCTGAATCATTTACCCTAACTCCCGTCAAATGCAGAAAATTGTATCGATGAAAGACTGCTTCATAACTTTTTATAGCAGACAGCAAGTTTCTATCTGTTTGCAACTGCCCTTTCACCTCTACCCCTTCTCTTGTCCATTCCCATGTCCCTTTACCAATTTTGTATTCTGAAAAGGGAATGTCAATGCCGCAGCACCAAACATTCCCTTTCCATGGTTGATTTTTCCGTTGCCTGCCAACCTCCGGCACCTACGTTCGGAAAACATATCAGATTTTAGGTGTCAACCCACCGCTGGCTGCTTTTCTGGTAATTCATCTCTTTTCAGGGACTCTTCCTTCACTGGCACCCTAGCCTCCCCTGATTGCCCTCCCCCATACTCCTCCACCGCCGGATCCACAATGTTCGTCGTCCGCACCCACTCCTTCGTCCCCTCCACCTTCACAGCCGCCTGGGTATGCTTCTCCAGGAACTGGGTTAGTGGATACAAATCAATCCAGATCTCATTATGTTAAGTGGTTGTTGCAAGAATTGCAATAACCACCATGAAGTCCCGGGCTGGGCAGGTACCTCTCCTTATACTACTTTTCTACTCTTTAGAAAATGCTCTCTGGAAAATGATACAGTATAACAAACACTTAGCTGTTAATAAACTCATACAAAGCATCTGTCCCTTTTTCCATTTCCTCATCACATGCCTCACACAAATACTCATTGGTTTCCAGGAAAAGCCTTGTTTCCGAATCCTGCAAAAGCTTGTAAAGCTCTGTAGTCAACAGTTTTTTGTATGCTTCTTCATAATCGATATTCTGCTTTTTCATCAAATGCTTCGTTAATGCCACAACGCACATCCCCATTGTCGTTTCAATTCTACCCTCATCCATCCATTTATCTCCACTCAATTGCCTTTATATTTACAATAAGCTGATCCGCCACTTCCTGCTTTCCTATATAATACTGTATTCCAAGATTCTCTGTTTCCAGATTATTAAGCAATATCCCCTTAGCGGCATCCGTACCAACCTTACCATATAGACCATCCCAGTATGCCTTCAGACAAAATGCAGTGTCATCATCTGCGGTAGGTCCAACCACCATATCATAGGCGTGGGGCATGCCTCCTTTTCTCTGCACATTAAAACAAAATCAAGCCACTCTAAATCTGCTGTATGAAAAACCTTTATATTAAGCTTTGACATATAGTTTTTATCCAACATTATTTCGTATAATTTTTCCGAATATGCACTGTCGAGTTTTCCTTTGCTACTTCTGACGACTTCCTTATATTATTTATGCATCATGCCAATCGCCTGACTTTTTGAAACTGCCATATAAAAGCCTTTTCCAAAATCTTTCCTCTCCCGGCCAAGCTTCACATCCACCTGCTGTATTTCCGATGCCGTCCCATGATATAAAGTGGTTCTAAGGCTGCGCCACATACTGTTCCACCTCTCTCACCATTTCACTGCCCGTCAGGCTGTCAAATATATCAGGGCACTCTGCGACATAATTCAGTATTGCATATTTTTCATCCAGCTTCAGAAAATCTTCTGTGGAAATATTATGCTTTCTGCAATAATTCTGCGTCACTAAATACATTAAAAATATTGTATTGTTCAGCCTTTTTTCCGACATATCCAACTCAATCCTTTCTATAAATCTGCTTGTTGTTCAATACACCTGTCATACTTAACAGAGAAGCCTGTTGCCCGGCTTCTCTTCAAGAGGCATACATACTATACTTCATTTTGTGTCAAATGCGTTTTGCAAGATTTTCTTTCAGCTTTGTAAACATGAAATTATAAGGATAAAATCTGTTTTGAGAAAAAATACCCTTCAATTCCTTTTCAGCGTCCGTGTTCATTCTCACAAGTTCATCAATCATCAACACGTTGGATGTGTCCAAAGATTGAGACAGCCCATGCCAGTATTTTCAGCAAAAATGCTTTCTGTTCCGAACAGCTCAGATAAAAACTTTCCTTCGGCAAATACTCTGATTGACACATAGGACAACCTACTGCTGAAACTTCAAAGGGTAATCCTTATAACAGCTTGACTAAGGATTTGCTAATCTTTTCACATCTGCGAAAAGAGATAAGATTTGCCTGCCCTCAGTATAGCACATGGAAAGTTTTGCCGCAATAAACGCTATGCATCTTTTCCAAAATCGGAAAATTCCAATGCACGTTTTTTACTATTTTTCATCAACACCATTACATAGTAGTTGTCACTGATGAAAACCAATCAAGAAGCCTCCCAAAATTAGTACTCCCTTCTACTACTCTGTCGTCCACATACATCTCCAGCCGTTAAGTTTTTATTTTTCAATGTGATTTAAAAAATATAGAAAGTACTATGGCGGCTGTTTTTAATGCAATATATTAATAATCCATCTCCCCCTCTTTGTAGCTCCCTCTCGTTCAAGAATCCCTCTCTCCTTTAATTTGTCCATTACATATCTGATGCCATTTTTGGACATACCCATTTTTTGCGCTATTTCTTTCTGTGTAATACCAGTGTCTTCCATTATAAATTCCAATATTTTTCTTTCCGTCTCGGACAAAGTGTTTAGAAAAGTCATTTGTTTTATTTCTGTACCAGTTCCTTTGATTTGTATGCCAGTGTTTTTATTTTTGTGCCAGCTTCTTTGGTTTGTATGCCAGTTTCTGTGCCAGTTTTCCTATTTTCTATGCCAGTTTCTGTGCCAAAACGATAGAAATTTACCCGGAAAGCACCTCCCATGTCAACAAACTCCGGCTCCTGAACGCCATATTCCCTGCATCCCTGAATCATTCTTTGAAGCCCTGTTCCCCACTGTTCAATAATCCCCATTCGGCTAAAAACCTCTGCAAAACAGACATTTGGGATTTTCGAGAGCCTCGCTATTGCCTGCTCCATTGTCAATCCGCCTTTGATACACCAACTAATACACCAACTGATTTTTGATACACCAACTAATGCACCAACTGATTCTTGATACACCAATTCTACCAACAACGTTTTATTTCAACTCATAGATAAAATGCTTCCCTCTGCGCACCTTTCTGATCAAATTTTGTTTCATCATCCGGCCAAGCGCAGCATTCGCCCCCTGTGCGGTAGTAATTCTGGTTAATTCTACAACCTGCTGTGTCGTTATAAAACCATTTGCTTTTATATATTCATATATACACTGATTCGTTTCATTTTGAAGCATGACTTCCTCATGATTGATATCTCTAAATTCAAACTGCTCCGGCCTAATCTCATAGCTCTCATTTAGTCTATATGTTGTCCAACGCCCTTTTTTATCAGCAATCAGCATCTGCTGCTCTACCAAATCAGCCAACATGTGCCCTATTCTCGTGCTGTCACGATTGATAATCGACTGCATTCTGGCATTCGTAACGCCATTCTCCAAATAAGCGGTTCCAAGAATAATCTGAGCCTCATTATCCAGATGTGAATATGCAAGGCCGAATAATTTCTGTAGATACTCCGTACACTCTGGCGGCATTAAAGAAATCATCCAAAGCTTTAACTCGACCTGATGCAGTTCTTCATTCTGGCTCAAATCCGGCTTACGCCAGTTCTCCTCTCCCCATGCACTCAAAATAGCCGGAAATCCGGAACCGATATTGTCTCCATACCCAATCATGCGAAACATGGTTTGAATCCTTGGGTTTCTGGCAACAGAGTATCCTCCTTCATAAATCGCCGAAAGCGGCAGCTTCAATGTTCCCGGATTAGAAAATACAAAACCCTTTTCCGTCTTCACAATTTTCAGTATTCCTGTTATCAGATAATCGGCGTGGATAGCCATATTCGTGACCGCCTCACGGATTGATTTATGGACAGGCGTATCATCCACCCGCACCATTCCCTCTAATCGGAACGGGCGCTTCAATCCCGCAACCAGTCTGGGCGTGACCTGCCGTATGAAATTGTAAAGATTGTTTTCCCACATTCCATCATAAGTAAGCCTGTCGCTCCAGCGGCTTCCAGGCAAAAGGTTGCTTTCATCTATATAATCCATTCGAATATTGTCGAACCTTTCCCGCACGGACAGCCCTTTGCCAAACATCAATAATCCCGCCGCCGTCAGCCAACCCTTCCCTGTGTTTCGATCTACGGCATAGCCTCCCATGTTTTTTAAAAATGCTAAATCCTCATCCGCATTCCAGACATGATCCGGATTTCGGTGTTCAAATTCAATCCGATATGAACGCAGTGCGCTCATATCAATGTCATCCATTGTGTACCCCTCTAACAGCTCTCCGTCATTACCAGAATCGCTGGCGTCACGGAGCATGGCCTTGACTTCCTCTTCCGTGCAGTGGTAGTCTCCCTCATAATTTCGCTTATAACTTCCTTTAAGAGGGTTCTCATTAATATACACCGGTTTATATCGATAATCTGCCTGAGGAACCTCAATCCATATGATTGTATTGCCGTTTATATCGCAGGTTCCCACATTTCTATCCACCAAAATATTTCTGCTGACTTTATTGCTATTGATGGTATTCCAAAATTCTTTTATCCTCTGAGTGGGATTTTTGACAGATGTAAAGGAGAATCGCTTTTCCGGATCCTTCTCTTTTACACACTCCTCTACTCCTAACAGAATCACCCCACCATTGGTATTTGCAAAGGACGAATAAGTTTCCCATATAGCATTCGGCAGGGTTGTTTCGGCCTTTTTACATTCCAGATTGATGGTCTCGCCATATTTCAGAAGTTCTAAGATTGTGCCTGCATCCATGAAATTCTCCTCCTACCTTTGAAGCTGGCTTTGCTGAAGTTCAAATTTTTCTGTAGAGCGCTTTTCATACTGCCCCAAAAGTTCAACTATATCCCTGTCTATAATTGCAATGACATCCACTCCATTTATTACATTTTTTTCGTTATGTTTATGGCAAAGCATTACAAATGTGTTGCGTATTGCATGATAAAGCATAATTGATATCTCAAAATAGTGCAATTCCGGATATATTGCCCCCTGTACACTGCCATGTGTATAACCGTGACACATTTTATAAAAATACTGCAGTTTAGATAATTCATCCTGCTTCTTACTTGGCAGACTATTTTTTAAATATGCAATCATTCCATTCATAGAA
>CAQUWW010000008.1:0-24348 GCA_948896875.1 uncultured Acetatifactor sp.
CTTGCTTTTGTGGTACTGCTGATGGACATTGAGCTCAGGTATGGGAGTAAATTCGAGTTTAGTTCACAAAGGGCTGTGCCTCCTGCAAGGACCTTTATGGTCCTGAGGCCAAAGGCGAGGTTCCTGCAATGGCCAAAAGGGGCCTGCCGCCTGAGACTGGGATTCTTGCAATGACCGACAAGGGGCCTTCTCCTAACGCAAAGGGACGGCGGAGGAGGGGAGGGAGGTTCTTTCCTCGGCGGGGGTAACGCGGCGATGAACTAACTGCCAACATTGACTAGGGCGCGAAAGTGCCGCACCCAAGTCAAAGTAGGCAGTGGATTTCATCTCTGCTAAGAGCACCCCCTTGGTGCGTTCGGAAAGAGCCTCCCTCCCCTCCTCCGCCTGGTTTTCCGAAAGTTTTAGAGGGTAATGTTGCAGATTGGCTTACAATCTCATATAGTTGGAAGTTTGCACTCCTGATTTACGGCATATGGACAAGAGAAAAAACAGGAGCTTTAACACACCCCTGTTTTTTCCTGCCGGTACGCATTTGTCTCTATTCAGAGCTGTCATCTTCATGGAGAACAAGATCATCTTCTTCAGTCATTACCTCCACCATCATAAGCACACCCAGTCGAAATCCACGTATAAATCGGGCATCCCCATAAAGCGAGCTTTCATTTAGCTGTGCATCGCTATATTCCTGAAGTAACTTTTGATCTTCTTTATCCATTCTTTCAAGCAACCTATCACCAAGGGTGCAATACAAGTCTCTTGCCCTCCTGTACTCCCTGCTTCCCCGATAAATATCTGGTGCTACACAGAGATGGTCATTTGCAATCGCATTTAAAATTTTTCCCATTCCATTCTGTCCTTTCTTTTTGCTTTAAGCAGATCTTGCAAGGCGTGATCACACAGTGTATAATATTTGTGCGGCCAGCCTTATAGGAAGGCCGTCTGCAGAGGCGGCGCCATTCTTTGAGGGAGAGCGCCGTCTCTCTTATTTTTCCAGATCCCCATATACCCTATCGATACCGAGGCGAACAACATCGGAGGTAGTCTTACCCAACGTCTCTTTGCAATATTCCAGCTTTTCTTTCGTCTCGTCACTGACCAGGACAAAGAGGCGGTCTCTCATCGGTTTATCGCCGGTAGGGGGACGACCCATTTTTTTATGCGCCACATTATCACCTCACTTTCATGCGCATGTATATCGTATACTAACATGCGCATATATGTCAAGCACAATTATTTTGCCATGATAACCACCGACAGGTTTATAGCATACAGATGCACTGTCGCTTGCGGACATTCTTTTTGGACCTTATGATAACCGAACCTTCTGCAACATGCCTGTTTAACTTGCTGGAAACCCGGCCTCCTCTGCCGGACCTTCGCTTTTAACCCGACTCGCTGCGATAAACTGGACTTTGGCGGTAGACCTCCTGTTGGTCATCGCAGGAACCCTGCCTTAGTCCTCAGGACCTTGAAGGTCCTTGCACAAAGGCGCGGCCTTCATGAATTAAACGCGAATCTAGTCCATAACCCAGCCCAGCCCCAGTATCAGCACCGCTGAAATAACAGCCCGGACAGCTCCAAAATTGTTACCTGCCGGATAAAAATCGCAGAATTTCCAGAAATCAAGACTTGTATATTCCTGCATGACATGCTAAAGTCAGAACAAAGCCCCCAATTTTCCGGTAATACGCTGCCTGTAACTGCCAGAAATAAAATGCGGAAACTGGATATTCCGCCGCTTCAGCGGAGCCTGTTAAAACATCTGCCTCCGCCGGGCCGTCTCACAGGCGACAGATTCGTAAGAAATCTGTAAGAAACACCCTCGGAAAGTTGTAAAAAAAGCAGGATATGATAATTCCAGCTCGAAGATACAGTTCGGCGGCAGACGAAAGGAGACATCATGAGTGATTGCATACTGGTTGTGGACGATGACAGAGAGATTGTGAAAGCCATCAGCATTCTGCTGGAAGGCGAAGGATACGAAGTGCTGAAAGCCTATGACGGACTGCAGGCGCTGGACATCCTTGCTTCCAGGCAGGTCAGACTGGTACTGATCGACGTGATGATGCCGAAGCTGGACGGCCTCTCGGCCCTGATGCGCATCCGCGAGAAGCAGAACATTCCCATCATTGTCCTGAGTGCCAAAAGCGAGGACTCCGACAAAGTGCTGGGATTGTCCATGGGGGCGGACGACTATGTGGCGAAACCATACAATCCCCAGGAGCTGGCAGCCCGGGTGAAAAGCCAGCTCCGCAGATACACCTGTCTGGGAGACATTCATGCGGGAAGCAGGGAAGGGGAGATCAGAAACGGCCGCCTGCTGTACCACACGGATGAGAAAATCCTCTATGCCGACGGTGAACCGGTAAAGCTGACTCCCACGGAGACGAAGATTGAAAAGCTGGAGCTGAATCCGAAAGAGCCAGAATATATAAAGGTGGTGTGGGGCATTGGATACAAAATGGAAAAACAGGAAAAAAGTAATTAGCTTTATGATTTTTTTCCTCGGCGTCACAATAACGCTGGGGAGCCTGGCGGATATTCTCAGAACAAAGCCCTCCGGGGCGAAGCTCTGGCAGGTGGACAGAATACTGGAGGACGATTACCAGGAAAACGTGCGGTTTCGCGGTTATATAGCGACTCGCCTGGAAAATTTCCTGATTATGGCCACGGGAGGCAAGGGTCTGGGAGGCATATGGGGATATAACAACGGCACCTATTACGGCGGCGGTTACGATGGCAACTATTATTACGGCGATTTCTCAGGAGACTCCTTTGAGGACTACTGGAGCCGCTACTACAGCTTTGAGCCGCAGCCCATCGATGTGAGGGAATTACAGGAGGAGCAGGCTTACGCGGAAGAGGCCCCGGGACTTTCTGCGTGGGACCTGGAGAACTATCTGCTTGGCCTGCGGGAGATGTGGGACAATTATTCTTATCTGCTGAACGAAATAGAGGATATGGAGCCGGAGCGGAGAGAGGCTTTTCAGGAGGAGCTTGAGGACTACCGGGACAGCATTGAGGACTACTGGGACAGCCTGGAAGGACTTCAAAATGACTGGAGCAGTTACAACAGAGGCGAAATCAAGGAATTAACGGAAGAGCAGCGGAAGAAAATCGCAGATAAGTATCACGACAATATGAAGGGAGACAAAAATCTGCTTGATACGCTTACCTATGACGGTAAGGTGCTGTACAGCAATTCCGATGCCCTGCCTGCGGACGGCAGCATGAGCGCGCCGGAGGGCTATAACTTTGTCCTGTATTTTGACGGAGAGAAGGTTCGGATTCTCAAGGACGGAAAAGAACTGGATGTCTATGGGGATGGTTTCTACAGGGATGACAGCGACTGGTATGTGCCGGGCTACAACAATTTTCAGGTGGACGAGACTGTGAAAAAGGCTACGGTCTGCATGGCAGTGGCAAAGGATCCGGTTCTTTATATGGAAGGTTCTTACGGCAACGGACAGTCAAAACAGTACGACAACGCGCTCTATTGGATGCGTTATAATCTCCAGGCCAGACATGACAGGCTTGCAGAGGAATTTATGTATCTGGGGGCAGGCGTGATTCTGCTGATAGCGGCATTTTTTACCAGGAAGAGCAGGCGGGAAGCCACAGCGGGAATCGCGCGCTTACAGGCGAAGGTCTGGGTGGAGGCTAAGGTGGTATTGTCTCTGGGTGTATTATATCTGCTGCTTATGATGGTAGCTGTGTTCCTTGCCAGGGATTACGGATATGACTGGTGGCAGGAAACAATTTATGCATATGAATATGATTACAGCTTTGAAATGGTAGGCGATCTGGGAAGGGAGATTCTGAGAAGCCTTTCCTCCTTTGCCTGGATTGTTCTCTTCTGGGGGATTTACCTGCTTGTCAACGATGTGCGGCACAACGGGAAGCTGTGGAAGAACAGTCTGATTGGAATGATTACCGGAAAATTTTCCGCAAAGGAGCTGAGCCGTTCCCTGGCCCGGAAAATGGCACATCGGAATATGCTGATTTTTGTCGCCACATTGCTGTATGGACTTGTGATGCTGGGAAGTGCAACTTATTTGAGCACAGAATGGTACGAGACAATCTGGCCATTGTTGCTGCTGTGCTTTCTGGTGACAATTTTCTTCCTGGTGCTGCAGTACACTATCGGCTCTAAAAATATGGAGACAGCCAGGGATGTGGAGGCGCTGTCAGGGCGCATTTATGAGATCCGGAACGGGAATTATACGGAAGCCGATGGCGCTGATCATGCAGATATCGAGGAGGCGCCCGGGAGAGGCGGCAGCGCAGGACGTTTTGCCGGCCACGATCTGGAAGACGTCATGGACCAGCTGGAGGACATCCGCCATGGCATGGCAAAGGCTGTGGATGAGCAGATGAAGAGCGAGCGCATGAAGGTGGAGCTGATCGCCAATGTGTCCCACGATATCAAGACCCCGCTGACTTCTATCATCAGCTATGTGGAATTCCTGAAGCAGGAGGAAAACCTGCCGGAGCATGTGAAGGATTATGTGAAGATTCTGGATGAGAAATCCCAGCGTCTGAAAAATATGGTGCAGGATGTCTTCGCAGTGAGCAAGGCAGCCTCCGGAGAACTGCCAATGCACATGGAGAAGCTGGACTTCGGCAAGCTGCTGCGGCAGACAATGGCCGACATGGAGGAAGAAATCGAGGGCAGCCCGGTGACTTTCCGCACGGATATTCCGAAAAATCCGGTGATGATTGTGGCGGATGGACAGCGGATGTACCGGGTGTTCCAGAATCTGTTCCAGAATGCCATCAAATACTCCCTGGCCGGGTCCCGGGTGTATGTGACACTGAGAGAGGAGGGCAGTCTGGCCATTGCAAGTGTCAAGAATACTTCTCAGAGGGAGCTTGACAGGGAGATGGAATTCACGGAGCGGTTCGTCAGAGGCGACCAGAGCCGGACCGACGGCGGAAGCGGCCTGGGCCTTTCCATTGCCCAGAGCTTCACGGAGGCCTGCGGCGGAACCTTCCGCTGGGAGACCGATGCGGATTTGTTCGTGGTGATTGTGTCATTTGAGAAAACGGACATGACGACTGCGACGGGGCATGGGGCAGGCGCGGCTGACGTGCACATGACACAGGCGGGAATGGATGAAACCGATGTGCCGGATGCCGGGACGGCCGGAGAAAGCGTCTCGAAGCAGGTATGATCGGATCTGGCAGAGCCGGGGAATGCCGATGGGGCAATGAGACATTATAGTGACAGGCTGAAAAATCCATTGAGAAATCAAGGGTTTCCACCGATTGAGTCCCGATGAAAAAGGCAGCTGGATGTCTGGCAAGGGTGTGGAAAGTAACGGGTTAAGCCTTTGGATTACAATTTATTCTCCCTCGTTATATCCGCCGGAAAGGAAAGCGTAATATAAGTGCATTCATTCTGTCGGCTGTCAATACAGAAGGAAAAGGTTTCACCGTAAGTGAGATACAGCCGGTAAACAACGTTCTGCAGACCGATGGAATCATCGGGGATATTCTGGACATTGGACAGCTTTTCACGCAGGGCTTCCAGTTCTCCGTGCGGAATGCCGACACCATTGTCACTGACGGTGATGGAACAGAAACCGTCCTGAACGGCAGTACTGATCGTAATGGAATTGCGGGTGTCCAGCTGCGGCGAGCATCCATGGAAAACAGCGTTCTCTATCAGCGGCTGGAGAATCAGCTTGGGAACGAGGATATCGGAAGCCGAGGCTTTCTTTTGTATTTGAAAATGCAGCTTTTCTTTATAGCGCTGATTCAGTATCTGCAGATAGATTTCCGTATAGTAATATTCCGTTTTCAAGGGCACCAGATTTGCCGAGTTCAGGGCGTACTGCAGTAGCCGGCTCAACGAAAGTGTCATCTCAGGAGCCTTGTGGTCATAGCCAAGAGTTTCTAGCTCCATATTGCGGATGAGATTCAGGGTATTGAACAGGAAATGCGGGTTGATCTGGGACTGCAGAGCCACATAAGTTGCCTTGTGCTGCCGCTCCAGCTGCTTCTCCAGCTCATCGGAGAGCGATTGGTTGGCCTGGACGTAATTGATAAAATGCCGGATGATCTTCTTCGTTTCCGGTTCGGAAATTTTACTGGAGAGCTCTGTCAGGGGATTGTCCAGGAATTCCGAAATGGTACGTATAGGATGGGTGATCAGGGCTGTCAGAAACAGGATGATGACCAGTGTCAGTACCAGCATCCAGGGCAGAAAAGTGGGTAGGGTAGCAAAGAAATCATAGGACTTTCCCAGATAGCTCTGGGGAGTCGTCACCGTGACATAGGACCAGGGATAATGCGCGGAATGCTCCTGCACATAAAGATAGGGAATCTCTCCATCCGCATAGGTGCTGTAAAAATCGGTGGAAGAGTCGAAAAGCCTTAACTGAGGGACGACAGAGACAGGCTCGGGCATAGCGTCCTGGTTATATCTGTAAAGCAGTTCTGCCTCATCGGAGACAATATATATTTTTTGGAGCGAATCACTGCGTGCACTGGCCAGGGCAGGTATTTTTGACAGATCGATATTCACAATCACCATGGATGTCTGGCCGGATTTGGACACGGGGAGATAGATGGACATCAGGTAAGGATAGCGCTCATTTTTCTCCCGGGGAAAAAAAGTAATGGCGGTCGGTGTATCCTGAATGGCCAGGTAATTTTTGTCTTCCAGCATATCGACCGTCAAAGGGCGCTGGGAAAAGGAGGTGAAGAATTCCGTTCCGGCGGCGGGGCACAGATAAATGGAATCGATGGCGGAAAAGGCTTCCTTGTAGGACTGCAGTTGGTAATAAAGCTGCGTGTATATACTGGGGAAAAGACTGTCTGCCTTCTCATTAAACATATAGATCTGCGTCATGTCATTTCTCGATATCAGGGCTGCTACTCTGCTGAAGCTTCGGAAATTGGTGTCCAGGGTATCGGCGATACGTTCCGTCTGCAGTTCGCTGTATGAAATATACTCTGTCCTCAGCATTTTCTGAAAATTGGTGTAGGTGTATATCATAAAGCACAGAAAAAGCACCATGACAAATGTCAGAAGCAGGAAGAACCACTTCCGTATAAAGGGATTTTTGATCAGTTTTCTGACTCTTTTCATAGAAATTCTCCGTCATATCATTTTCAGGACATAGGTTCGGTATTCGGAGGGCGTGTAAGAGGTATAATGCCTGAAATTGATGTTGAATCTGTTTGGATTCGGATAGCCTACCTTCAGGGCGATTTCCGAGATTTTTTGGTTGGTTTTTAAAAATTCTACTGCCTTCTGCATCCGTATCTCAATCAAATAATCCTTGTATGTGATGCCGGTGACCTGTTTGAAACATCTGCTGAAATAGGCGCCAGACATATAGACGCTCTCAGCCACCATATCCCTGGTTAAATCCAACGCATAATTCTCTTTCATAAAGAGAACGGCATTTTCGATTCTGGCGCGGATGACGTCGTTGTCTTCGCCGGGGCCGGCACATTCCGGATTGTAAAACTCACCGGTAGCCGCGGCCCTGAGTTCCGAAAGCTGACCGTCAAAAGCCGCCAGGCGCAGTTGTTCCATGGAAGAGAAGCGTAGCAGAAGCCGGAGACTCAGAGAGATTTTCAGAATCTGACTAATCTGACCGCCCAGTGATTCAAAATCCATGGAACCACCTGTATCATCGAAGATAAAATAGTCACATTGCTCCTTACTGTCGGGAAGCGGCAGCAGGAACAGAGAGGGATATTGTAAGCGAATCAGGTTGCTGATGGCAGTGAGCAGTGCATCATGTCCGTATATCCACATTTCCGTGTCGAAAAATTCAATCCGTATATAGAAGCCATTCCCTGATTTGTCATAGGCAAAGGGAAAATCCAGGCAGGAAAAACGGGCGGCGGCGCTGCCTGCGTCCGTATACTTTCCTGCCAGAATGCCTGTCAGGTACAGTTCCTGATCATCGTTCTGTACGGGAGGGCAATAGGCAATCCGTTTGAAGGACAATGTCTGGGAGGCTGCCTGCAGAGCCAGAGTCAGCTCCTTAAAATCCAGAGGCTTCAGCAGATAGTGCGTCACCCCCAGCCGCATGGCAGCCTTGGCGTATTCAAACTCTCCATAGCTGCTGATAATGACCGGAACATAGTTGGAGGTGAGCCGGTTAAGCTGCTCAAGCAATTCCAACCCGTCCATCACGGGCATGCGGATATCTATCAGGAGGATATCTACCGGTGACTGCCGGAAAGCCTCCAGGGCTTCCAGGCCATTACTGCAGGTATGGGTGACCTGATAGGCAGGCAGCCGGGTTTCGATATATTTCTGAAGCATTTCCCGGGACATCGTCTCATCATCAACGATCATCAACTGGTACATAGGGGATTCCTCCCTGGTATAAAAATCGGGTAAATTTATTTTTATAATAACGAAAATACCGTGCTTTTGCAAATGAAAAAAGCGGATTGGAGAAAGATGGCATAAAACGAGAAAAATAACACAAAATGTGGGCTGCCGGAGATAAGGAGAGAAAAAGCATCACAAAACGATATGCAAAAGGTCAAGAAAAATCCATCATTTTACTTGCACTCATGTGGTGGCTGAGTGCAATGCTCACTGTCTTCGCAGCGACGGAGAGCCAGGATGGTGTGGAAATCACAGTCACTGCAGATCGACAGAAGTACAGTAGTGATCAGAAAATCAAAGCATCTGTTACCGTGGAAGAATAGTGTATCTGTGGAGACAGCTCAGAAATACAGTAAAAAGCAGAAAGAAGATTTGATTGTCTGGTTGAAAAAGAATCTGTAAACTGATAAAATCTTATGCAAAGCAAAAAGTTCTGAATTCCCAGAAAGAACAGAAGAGGGTTATACGGTGAGAGTATAAACTGAACAAAACCGCGCTTGTACGGAGGTGATTTTATGGGGACTTATTTGAATCCGGGAAATAAAGGATTTCAGGAAATCTTGCAGTCGGGATATGTGGATAAGACCGGCCTGATTGCACTGGTCAATCAGACTGTGGGGACAATGCAGAAGCTGACCTGTATCAGCAGGCCGAGGCGTTTTGGAAAGTCTTATGCGGCAAAGATGCTGTGTGCGTATTATGACTGTTCCTGCGATTCCCGATGGCTTTTTGAGGGCAAGGAGATTGCGAGGAAAGAAGGTTTTTTGACGCATCTGAATCAGTATCATGTGATCAATCTGGATATTACCGGTTTTATTTCTGATGCGACAGGAAGGGATATACCGCTCTCAAATGTGCCAAACATGATTGCAGAGGCAATTTACAGAGAATTGACGGAGAGCTATCCGGAACAGAAGGGGAAAGGCCTTGCGGATGCCATGATTGGCTGTGTGGAGAAATCAGGGAAAGAGTTTGTGTTTATCATTGACGAGTGGGACGCGCTGATCCGTGAAGCGAAAGGGGATACGGCAGTACAGAAGAAGTATCTGAACTTTCTTCGGGGCTGGTTTAAGAACGGCAATTTCACACCGAAGGTGGTGGCTGCTGCTTACATGACCGGGATTCTGCCCATCAAGAAGGACGGTTCCCAGTCGGCAATTTCGGATTTCATAGAATATCCGATTTTTGAGCCGGACGGATTTGCGGAGTTTACCGGCTTCACGGAGGATGAGGTGGAGCGTGTGTGCGAGAGCTATAGGATGAGCTTTGAGGATGCCAGAAAATGGTACGACGGGTATGAGTTTCCGGATGTGGGGGCAATTTACAATCCTTATTCGGTGATGATGGCGATGCGGAAGAGGAAGTTTGGCTCTTACTGGCAGAAGACTTCCGCGGCAGAATCGCTGATGACCTATATCAATATGGATTTCGAGGGGCTGCAGGAGACCATTTCCCGGCTGATTTCCGGGGAGGAGATAGAGGTTGACAAGGACTTTTTTGAGAATGATTTTGAAACCTTCAAGAGCCGTGACGATGTGCTGACTCTGCTGATTCATCTGGGGTATCTTACCTGGAATGAGGAGGAGGGGACGGCACATATTCCCAATGAAGAAGTGAGGATTGAGTTCCGGAGGATCCTGAAAGGCACAGATGTGAACCGGAAATGGATGGAGCTGCTTGGCCGTTCCGAAAAGCTTATGGAGGACACAATTGCGAGCAATGAGGCGGCAGTCAGTGAAGCGATAGAGAAGATCCGTGAGACGCAGTATGCGCCTACTTTCTATAATGATGAGCAGGCGCTGCGCTACGTGATTAAGTTTGCGTATATTGCTGCCATAGACAGGTACCTGAAGGTGGAAGAGCTTCCGTCGGGCAGAGGGATTGCGGATGTGGTGTACCTGCCGAAACACAGATCGCCGCTGCCTGCATTGGTGATTGAACTGAAATGGAATAAGTCCTCAGAGGGCGCAATCCGCCAGATAAAAGACCGGAATTATCCGGCAGTGCTGAAAGAGTATGGCGGTGAGGTATTGCTGGTGGGAATCAATTATGATGAAAAGAAGAAAGAGCACAGCTGTGTGATTGAGAGAATATGAACGAAAAAAATTTGTATACTGACAGCCATGCTGCCCGCGGGAGATAACTCTGCGGGCGTTTTCTTTTGCGTGCCTGTGGCAGGCCGGACTACCTGACGCCGGCTTTTTTGTGCCTGTTATTCTTTGGAAAGTGTCCGGTAGCTGAACCCTTACATCCGGCTGAGAGCCCGGAAAAGCACACGAATGGGCATGAAACGCGAAGGATGGCACCGATCGGCGATTGGCGCGGAGGTAGGGAGAAGGTATAATATGTCCATATTCAAGGCAGGGAATGGCCGAAAGGCCATCCATACCATGTGCGGGCTGTGCACATGGCATAATATGTCCATATTCAAGGCAGGCAGCGCAGAGACAGGAGGGGAAAACAGTGGGAACAAAATCAAAGCCCAGATACTCAAAACGGACGATCAGGGAAAGCTTAAGCATGGGGATGCTGGCCATACCGGGTATCCTGTTATTACTGGTTTTCAACTATGCCCCGATGTTCGGCATCGTGATCGCCTTTAAAAACTATAAACCACTGAAGGGTATTCTGGGAAGCGACTGGTGCGGTTTGGATAATTTCAAGTTTTTCTTCACCTCCCAGGATGCCTTCCGAACCATTCGCAATACCATGTGCTACAATATCGCGTTTATTGTGTTCGGAACCGTTGCCTCCGTGAGTCTGGCGCTTCTGTTCTACCATCTGCACAGCAGGAAAGCTATGAAGGCTTATAATACGGTTATCATTATGCCGAAGTTCCTGTCGGCGGTTATTCTTTCCTTCCTGGTGGAAATATTCCTGCACTACAGATTCGGCCTGTTTAATCAGATCATCAAGGCTTTGGGCGGGGCAGCCATTGACTGGTACACGAAACCTTCCGCCTGGCCGTTTATCCTGACAATCGTGAAAATGTGGGGTTCTGTGGGAGTCAGCAGCATGATATTTTATGCTTCCCTGATGAGCCTGGACGGAGGGCTTATTGAGGCGGCGCAGCTGGACGGAGCCAACAAGCCGCAGCAGATCTGGCATGTGATGCTTCCGCACCTGATTCCAGTGATTGTGATTCAGACCATTATTAATATCGGACAGCTGTTTTCGGGTGATTTCGGGTTGTTCTATCAGGTACCGCAGAACAAGGGTATTCTCTATCCGACTACGGATATCATTAATACATATACCTTCCGCGCCCTACAGGACGGCAACTTTGCCCGCTCCGCGGCGGTAGGGCTGGCACAGTCCGCCGCCGGCCTGGTGATGGTGGTAACTACCAACAAAATAATTAAGAGAATCAGCCCTGAAAACGCAATGTTTTAAGAAGCGGATACGGAACTGATACAGGAGGCTTTATGAAGAAAAAGAAAAATAAGGGCCAGATAGTACTGCATATGGTATTTCTGGTGCTGATGGCGGTTTATATCCTGCCGATTCTGGTGCTGATAGCCAGTTCCTTCACAGACGAAACAGCTCTGATACAAAACGGATACTCCCTGATTCCGTCCGTGTTCAGCATGGAAGCCTATGAAACGGCATTCCGCAATCCCATGAAGATGATTCTGGCATATGGAGTGAATATTTTTTATACGATTGCTGCCACCGCGCTGTCCACGCTGGTGATCGCCCTGTTGGCATATCCGCTTTCCAGAGATACTTTTATCTGGCGGAAACAACTGAATTTTTTTGTATATTTTACCATGCTGTTTTCCGGAGGGCTGGTGCCGTCTTATCTGCTGATCAGAAACATCCTGCATATGGATGATACCATCTGGGTTTACATTGTTCCCTGCCTGGTCTCCGCCTACAATGTGTTGATTGTCAGGACAAGTTACTGGGCGATTCCTAATGAACTGGTGGAAGCGGCAAAGATAGACGGCGCCCGTGAATTGTATATCTGCTTCCGGATTATCATTCCCCTGAGCAAGGCAAGCATTGCCTCCGTATCTTTCCTGTACATGGTAGACAGATGGAATGACTGGATGACATCTATGCTGTATATCCGCAACCCGGATCTGTATTCCCTGCAGTATCTTCTGCAAAAGCTCCTGCGGGAGGCAGAGGCATTGAAAAATTATGCCGCCGCCGGAGATGCGTCTGCGGTGATGCCGGCGGAGACACTGCGGTTTGCCATGGCTCTTGTGGCAGCGGGACCGGTGCTGATGGTTTTTCCCTTTTTCCAGAAATATTTCACAAAGGGTATGACGCTGGGAGGCGTGAAGGGGTAGCGGGAATGTTTTTTGCTATGGCTCTGATAGAGTAATCTTTCAAATAGAAAAGGAGAAAATTATGAAAATTATGAAAAAGTGGTTGGCAATCGGTTTGGCGGTTGCCATGCTGATGGGACTTAGCGCCTGCGGAAATGAGAATCAGGACAGCAGCCGGCAGCAGGAAAGCAGTGCCTCTGAGGAAAGCGGCAAATCTGAAGAAAGCAGTGCGCCGCAGGAGAGCAGTACAGAGGAGGCTGGCGGCTCGGAAGCGAAGGAGCCGGTTCTGTTAGAGTGGTATTACAGGGGAAATGGGCAGCAGAAGGACACGGACAGAGTAGAGGATCGGGTAAATGAGCTGCTGAAGCAATACCCCGGTCTGGAGCATGTAAGCATCAACATTAATTGCTTCCCTGCCAGCGAGTATGCCACACAGGTCACCACGGCGCAGGCTTCCGGCGCGCAGATTGATATTCTCAACAGTGTGAACCTGGATTTTGACAGGCATGTGGAGGATGGCAGCTGGATGCCCATGGAGGATTATATCTCCGATGCCCTGAAGACTGAGCTGCCGGAGTGGCTGTGGGAGATGGGCACCAGGAACGGGCATGTCTACATGGTTCCTAATTACCAGAATGCCTTTAATGCCAATTTCCTGTTCTTCCCAAAAGACTATATGGACAAGTACGGCGATTATGACGCCATGTACCAGGTGCTGACCGACTGGGAGGGCGCCTATTCTGAGAAGGTACAGTGCCTTGCGGACTATGTGAAGGCCGTCAATGAGGGGGAGGGCGGCGGAAAATACTGCGGCAATATGATACAGGGCGAGACAGGTTCCCTGGGCTTTGCCTATGTAACACCTTATGACAACCTGGGCAACGGCTTTGTGGTTCCGGACAAGTCCAACGAGGTGAAATTCGTATATGAGCTGGATGGCATCAAGGACATACTCAAGGGCTATGCCACATGGTATGACATGGGGCTCTATGCTCCTGACGGCGAGACCACGAATATCCTTGATTACAACCATGCAAACATGATGCAGCCTACCGCCTGTGTGTTCAGCGGCAAGGAGCAGGTGGGTACGCCGGAACAGGTGGCGGAAATCTACAGTTCCGCCTGGGGATTTGATGTGGTGGCAATTCCCACACAGCCTTACAATTATATCCAGAATACCTGGGGCGCAGGGGGAAACGGCATCTCTTCCACCTGCAAGCATCCACAGGAAGCCTGTGATTTCATTGAAGCCCTGACGACTGGCACGGAGCTTGGCAGGGAGATTTACAATACCATGGTATTCGGACTGGAAGGGGAGCATTATACCAGGGATGAAAATGATCCCAACAGAATCACTACGCTGGAATATGACGGCTCACAGGGCGGGTCGGACACCTCTTACGCAGGATTGAAATGGATTCTGGGCAACAGCTTTTATGCTTATAAAAATCAGGCGGTTCTTGACGGCCAGTTTGAGCGTATCAAGGAGATGAACGAGGCGCCGGATACGGTTTCATCTTCCATCATCGGTTTTTCGGTATCTATGGCGAATGTGCAGACCGAAATCGACCAGGTGGTGGCTGTAGTAGGGGAATATCAGAGTTCCCTGAACAGCGGGACGCTGGGAGAGGAGGCCTGGGACGCTTACTATGAGGAATTCATGGAGAAGGCCGAGAAGGCAGGGCTTTCTAAAATTAGAGAGGATTTCCAGGCGCAGCTGGATGAATGGCTTGCAGAAAACAGATAAAAGATGGAACGAATATGACGGAAGGGGCGGCTGTAGCCGCCCCTTTCCATGAGGAGAGAAAATGAATGAGAAGCTGGCAAAAGGACAGGAAATGCTTTTGACGGGGTTTGAACAGCGCAAGGTAATTTCTGTGGTCCTGGATTGTATGTTGGAGACAAGGCCGAAGGGAGAAGTAATTTTTCATCCGTTTCTGGCGTGCAGATATGTGGGATACACCCGGACGCTGTCGAGCCAGGAGGTCCGGCTGGAGGACATGTATCCGGAGGCGGAGCCGGGAGACGGCGTTTTTGCGGATTTCCGGATTCAATGCTGCCGGGATGAGGAGATTTATCTGAATGTGTCTCCCGGGGTGAAGGCCTGGTATGACGGAGTGTGCATCTATGACGGGATTGCGGACACGATTCATACCGGTGAGCGGCTGCAGGAAAATGCGGGAGAGGATGGCAGACTGCATCTTCCTGTCCAGGTGAGGGAAGATGGGGAGAATTTTGTGAGAATTCTCTGTGTGAAGAGGGAGGGGGCCGCGTTTCTCTTTGACTTCCTGCTTTCAGTGAAGCGATACCCCTCCATGTGGGCCAACGATTACCTGTTTTGGGCCAGGGCGGTGCTGCCCGTGGCGGAGAGAGACGGGGAGGAGGGAGTGGCGATCAGCCGCCTGTACCGGGCTTCGGAGAGGGAAGCCTTTGCTGCCGGCGGGCAGCCTGAGGTTGATTATCAATGGCCGCCTACTTTGCCGGGGGACGAATCTTTTGACTTTTACGCATTGTGCGGGGAGGGGGATATCTGCTATGTTTATACGGAGGCTGCCTGCAGTCATGTTTTGTCTTTTTGGGGAAATGCGGAGTATGTGTATGTAAACGGCGAAAAGGCGTGGAGTATGGGAAAGGAGGGCTTAATGAAAAAGCAGTCCGCCCGGGAGTGTAAAGACAGTCTGGAGGTAAGAGCAGGAGATAAGCTTCTGTTTCGCTGCAGGAGGAGTCGGGCCGGATGGAGGCTTGGCCTGGATACAGCGGGTCTGTCTCTGCCTTTTCTGTCTTCGGAGAGGAAAACGGGCGACAGGGCGGTTTATATCGGCCCCTTCTATGGGACACAGTGCCATGGGCCGGAGTATGGATGGGATTTTACACAGGTATTTGCGAATCAAAAAGGGCAGCGGCTTTACTGGGGCTTCTGCGACGGCAGTGAACTGCGAATTTATCTGAACAGTATCTTCTATGGACAATGGTTCTATGCGCTGATGGTGGGGTTTTACGGAATCAGGGCTGTAGCATGTTTTCTGGAAGATGAGACGCGTCAGTGCCTGTTTGTGGACAATATGCGTTTTATGGCCAGGTATTTTGACTATGTCAGATACGATATCGAAAAGCATGTGATGCCGGCGTTTATGCCCAGGCTGTACGAGATGAATGTGTTGGACAATATCGGCGCCATGGGTATGAATTTCGTTGATGCTTATCTGGATTCCGGTGACAGAGCGCTTCTGCCGGTAATCAGGCGTATCTGTTGGCAGATAGAGGAAACGATTCCCAGACTGGAGGATGGCACATATTACCGCCGGGACACCATGTGGGTGGATGATCTGTATATGAGCTGTCCTTTCCTGGTGCGTATGGGCAGGCTGACCGGGGATGTGTCCTGGTATGAGAAGGCTAAGGCACAGATACAGGGTTTCCGGAAACGGCTGTATATGGAAGAGGAGGGTCTGTTTTCCCATATCTATTTCCCGGGAAAAGGGACAGCAAACCGGGTTCCCTGGGGGCGGGGAAACGGATGGGTTATGTGGACGTTGTCGGAACTTTTGATGTGTGGGGAAGGTAAAGCGGAACTGGCTGCAGAGAAGAAGTTATTTCAGCGGATGGCTGAGGGTATCAGGGCATTGCAGGATGAGAGCGGTCTGTGGCATCAGGTGCTGAACCGCACTGATGCAGATTCCTATCTGGAGACTTCCTGCACCGGGATGTTTCTGCTTGGTTTTACCAGAGGGGTTAAGTACGGATGGCTGGGGGAGGATTTCCTGGAGTGTATGGAGAGAGCCTGGCGAGGGCTTCTGGCTCACAGCATCGACAGGGAAGGCAATGTGTATGGGGTGTGTATGGGTTCGGGCTGTCATATGGATGCAGAGTATTATTTCACCATTCCTACGATCATTAATGATGACCATGGAACAGGGGTGATTCTGGCTGCGGGAGCCGAGTATTGCGCTTTGTTGGAGGAACTGGGAAGAGCAGAAGAAAATCAGGAGAGGGGAAAGGAAAAGGCGTGAAAGATGAATCAGAAATTATGTGAGAAGATGATAACGGATTATCTTGCAGGGGATCTGGAAAAGGATACCTACGGCGGATATAGCCTGGCAAGGCTGTTGTTTACCCTGGGGGACGGAGGAAAAAGCGACGGAAAGGAGGCAGGTGACTGGTTGGGACGGCTGGCGCGATGGTTCGAGCTGCCCCATCCTACCATTCCGGGGCGCGGACCGGAGGGGGAACCGGATTTTGTGGCTCATAAGCTGGTGAGGGCCTGTTACAGCGCGGAGGAGAAGCTGTCGCAGGAGACCCGGGAACTAATCCGGAAATTTTTTACAGAGCACGATTTTGAGAGTAAATACAAATCGGAAAACCATATGCTTTTGTTTCATGAAGCCAGGTATCTGTACGCCCTACGGTATCCGGAGACGGTATTTTTCCAATATAATAAGACAGCAGCGGAGGCGCTGAAGGAGGATCGGGATTTCCTGCAGGAATTCATCCGTTTCCGGGCGCAGAGAGGCTGGGCGGAGTTTGATTCCTGCGGATATGCCCCTGAGGATTTTACGGCGCTTCTGAGTCTTTATGACTTCGGGGAGCCGCAGATGCGGCACTTTGCGGAAATGTCGGCAAACCTGCTTCTGATGGACATGCTCATGGACTGTTCGAAAGAGGGATATTACGGGGGCGCCCACGGCAGGGTTTATGAAGAGGCTGTATTTGATCACCGAAACAGCGGCATGTATGTGCTGTACAGTCTGTATTTCGGGGAAGATACTCCGGACGGGGCGTATCTGGAGCCTCTGGTCAGCGAGTATGTCCCTGGGGACTATGTCTATGAACTGTTTCGCTCCCGGCCGGAGAGCTGGGAAAACAGGGAGAGCAAGCATCTGCACAGCATTACCTATGAGACGCCCCACAGGCAGGTTCCCCAGGTACCAGGCAGCATTAACAAGCGTATCCTTGTGACGCCGGATTATATGATTGGCGGCGTCACCTGGCAGGACGATTACCCGGCGGGCAGCCCTGCCGCATGGTACGCCCATCACCAGCAGCATGAGTGGGAACTGACGTTGCTGACAGGGCCGGATGTCCGCATTTTCACCCATCATCCGGGAGGCGCAGGGCCGGAGGGTAAGGAGCACGGTTACTGGACAGGGGATCTGGCCTGTTGCTGCGGACAGTTTTTTAGCCATGGGAATATTGCCATGGCAACTTACGATATCCCGGAGAAGGAGATGCAGTTTATTCACGCCAGCGTTCCTTTCAACAGACTGGAAACGGAGCGAGAAGGCAATTACCTGTGGATGAAGGCTTCCGGCAGGGTATATGCAATGCTGTGGTTTTCCCAGGGAATCGGCAGGGGCGGACAAGGAATGGAGGAAATCGAGGTCCGGAGCTATGGGCGCAGACACGGGGTGGTTTGTATGGTTGCCACAGAGGAAGAATACGGCAGCTATGAGGTGTTCAAGGAGACGGCAAAGGCAAACAGGCCGGAGTTTGACCCGGGGACGATGACGCTGTCCTATTCCAATCTGAAAATGAACCGAACGGAGAGACTGGTGGACGGCAGGCAGGAAGTTTTTCCCTATGACACCTATGACAGTCTCTGCATGCATTCTGCGTTCGGCAGCGGAATCATAGAGACGGAGCGGGTGAGCATGGATTTTAACGGGTGGGGAAAAGTTGTCTATAAGGAGGCAATGGGGAGGGTGTAGCCAAAGGCAAGGACGTCGTTGCGAGGCAGGGGCTGAAGGAAGCCACAATGGCGTGTGGGATACAAAGAGATAAAGCGGGCATAGGATTGATGCCTCTGACTGCCGTGAGGCATTCCAGATGGGAATTTTCCAGGTGGCGGGAAGACGGCGCTGTGGGAATTTGCCGCGGGAATTTGCAGATAGATACTTGAAGGATTGAACAGAGGAAATATATGCGGTCTGGCATTTTTAAAGGGGCGCCCCGTTGAAAGGACGCCCCAAGGAAAAAAAGATGTGGATGGCTTACAGACATCCGTAAGCGACAGCGCGCATACGGAGATGGTGGTACTCCTCCAGATTCGGCTGAAGGTTGTGCATATAGACGATGGAGACGCCTTCCTCGGGGGAAGCTTCCGCCCAGGTTCCGGAGCCGCCCGTCCATCCGAACTGACCGGGGAATCCGTTGTGCTGACCGGCATATCTGTCCAGCAGCATACGCATTCCATAGCCATAGCCGTAACCGGCCAGGTAAGTGTTGTTGAAATCTCCCTCCAGCACCTCGGGAGTCAATGTATTGGTCCGCAGAAGGTCGATGGTCTTGCGACCCATCAGTTTCACGCCATTGTAGGAGCCGCCGTTTGCCAGCATCTGCATTAACTTCGTATAATCCCGGCAGTTGGTGATGACACGGGAGAAACCGGGAACAGTTCCCAGAGGACCTACGAACTTCGCCTCCCGCTCGGGCTCCGGAAGATAGAAGGGATCCGGATCTCCCAGGGATTTGCCTGGCTTTAAGTAGTAGTCTTTTACCAGACGGCTCTCCAGATCGCCGAACAGGAAATTGGCCGAGCTGTCCATTCCCAGAGGCTCGAAGAGCATTTCCTTGATCACAAGCTCCGCAGCCTTGCCGCCGATGACCTCCAGCAGACCGGCCGTCAGCTCGCTGGCGAAGCCGTACAGGAAGCGGGTTCCCGGCTCAAAGGCAAGAGGAACGCGGGAGGCGGCTCTGATCTGGTCCCGAAGGGTGAAGTAGCCTTTTGCCCGCAGCTCCTTCATCTCTTTGGCCATAGCCAGAGCGGTGGGATGACGGACGGGCATGCCGCCGATAATCATTTCATAGGGAAGCCCGCAGGTCATGTTGAAGATATGCTTGACCAGAATCGGCTTCTCAACGGGAACAACCTCCAGAGAGCCATTGGGCATTGTAACCAGCTTCGTGGAATTCCTGAATTCCGGGAAGTACTCATACAGGGGATCCGACATGAGGAATTTGCCCTGTTCATAGAGCATCATTGCCGTGGTGTACATGGCAACCTTCGTCAGAGAGGCCTGACGGAATACGTGGTCGGCTGTCAGCTTCACGCCGTTTTCCTTGTCGGCCCATCCGGAGTAATTTTCGTAAAGGATTTCTCCCTTTCTGGCAATGACACAGCTGCAGTTGGGCAGCCCGTCATCTACATATTTCTGAAAAAGTCTGTCTAAATCTTTGAAATCAGCCATTTTATATTCCTTTCTGCATTCTTCCAGGTTCGCAACGAAACCCCTGATTTCGGCACTATTGTCAATCATCCGGCTAATCGGCAATGGCCAATGGCATAGATCATTCATCGGTGAAGCTATGATTGCAGCGATTACTCCTACGCCCATAGTATGTGCCGGCTAAGCCGACATGTCCACAATTGTGTCCGCAAATCAATATGTAGTAATTTACAATAATCCGTAAGAAATCGTGCGCACCCTGGGATGATAATACAGCTCGTCGTTGGGAATCAGATTATGCATGTACACGATGGAGAGACCTTCTTCCGGGTCTGCCTCGCACCAGGTTCCGAATGCGCCGGTCCAGCCGAAGGAGCCGAAGGAACCGTTGAGATCGCCTGCCGCCTTGTCAATCAGGGTGCGGACACCGCAGCCATAACCGTAACCTGCTTCCGGGAAATCCTTTAACTGGATTTCGTCCAGGCCGTTTGTGCGCATCAGGTCGATGGTTCCGGCGCTCATAAGGCGGACGCCGTCATATACACCGCCGCAGGCCAGCATCTGCATCAGATGGGAATAATCCTCCACATTGGAGAAAAGGCGGGCCCAGCCGGCCTCATTTTCTTCGCCGGGAAGATGCTTTTTGTCAAAAAAGGTGGGACCGGGAGTATATTCGCCCTTTTCATTGACCGCATAGAGGGAAACCATACGCTCTTTCGCGTCGCCGAAGAAGAGTGCGGCAGTGTTCTTCATGCCCAGAGGATCAAATATCAGTTCTTTCAGAGCATCGTTAACCGGTTTATCACAGACCTTCTCGATGATTCCGGCGGCCAGCTCGCTGGAGAAACCATACATCCAGTGAGTGCCGGGTTCACAGGCCAGAGGAGCTTCCGACATGGCGGCAAGCTGTTCCTGCAGGGTGTAATGTCCCTTTTCCCACAGGGGCTTCATGCACTCCTGCATTCCCCTCAGCGTAATGTCTTCCGTGGGCGCCGCAGAATTGCAGTAGGGCAGACCGCATTTCATGGAAAGGGTATCCCGGATAGTGATGACATTCTCAGTGGGGAGTATCTTTACATAACCGTTGGGCTGACGCACATGCTTTTTGCTGGTTTTCCATTCGGGCAGATAGTTGCCGATGGGGTCGCTTAACAGGAATTTCCCCCGCTCATACAGCATCATCATTGCCGTGTAAAGCGGAATTTTGGACATGGATGCCAGACGGAAAAGGGAATCTTTCGTCACAGGCGCTTTGGTGTCCCGGTCAGAGACACCGAAATATCCCTCGTAAAGGGTGGTTCCTCTCTGCATGACCTTGAGGGAACAGCCAGGCAGTCCTCTTTCGACAAAACTTTCCAGAAGTCTGTCAATGTCTTTTACTGTTGCCATAATCTATACCTCCTATTCCAGTTCCGCATCAACCCATCCAGTACCTGGGACGCTGGCAGAGAATTTCCGGCCGCAAGAGCATGCGTCCGTAACTTCTCTGAGGTACTGGCTGGGTTGATGCTGTTTTTAGTCGCCACGCGATCTAATGTCGCGTTACTTAGATTCAAGCCGCCTTACTCTTAGCCGCATGCAGCAAGGGCAGCTGTTTCCATTTTCCTGAGCGGTAGCGGAAGGCGATGAGCGCAGAGCGCAGAATCTGATCCGTTGTGATGGCAAGCCATGCGCCGGGCAGTCCCAGGTGGAAGCCGTTGACCGCCAGGATGGCGAGACCGGGACGGAGCAGAAGCACCGTAAAGAAAGTCAGCTTTGCCACGAATTTCGTATCTCCGGCGCCTCTCAGAGCACCGGCCACGATAAATTGAGAAGACTGGAAGGGCTGGATAAAGGCCACAATCCAGAGAATTTCCACACAGATAGCGATACAGGCGGCATCCTCCGTGTAAAGTCCGGAGAGAGGGGCGCCGAAGAGAACAAAGGCCAGGCCCATGAGAATAGCAACCGTCATACCGCAGCGTCTGCAGCGGGTGGTGTAAGCCTGGGCCATGTCGGGTCTGCGCCGTCCCAGGCTCTGTCCCATGAGGGAGGTGGCAGAGATGGAGAATACCTGTCCGTTCATCATGGTGAGAGACTGAATGTTCATACACACCTGATGGGCGGCGAATTCCAGCGTTCCCAGCGAAGCAACGGTCTTGGAGAAAATCAGAGAACCGATGCGCATCATGAACTGCTCCAGTGCCGCGGGAAGACCGATGGCGGCGATTTCCGATATCTCCCGGCGGGAAGGCCGGAAGTCATCCCGGAGACTCATATGTAAATAGCATTTCTTTTTGGATACTGCCACAATGGCCAACGCACAGGCGAGAATCTGGCTGATTGCCGTTGCCAGAGACGCTCCGGCCACTTCCAGCCTTGGAAAGCCGTAATGTCCGTTGATCAGGAGATAATTCAGGACAATGTTACATAGATTTGCCGCGGAATTATAGTACATGGCCGTTTTGGAATCTCCGATGCCCCGCAGCACCGCTGTCAGGGTGGAGGTCATGGAGAAGAAAAGGAAACTGGCCATCTGTATCTGAAGATAAGCGGTTCCCGCATTCAGGATGTCAGTGGTCTTTGCTCCCATGAAGCTGACCAGAGGACGGGCGGTGAGCAATCCGATAAGAGAGAGCACCGCACCCATGAGCAGATTCACTGTCACGGCCTGACGGGCATATTTTTTTGCCGCGTCCTGCTTTCCGGCACCCTTTGACTGTGCCACAAGAGCGGTAGCGCCCACATTCATGGACATGACCATGGTCATCAGCAGGAATTTCGGCTGCGTGGTGAGGCCCACGGAAGTGATGGCCCAGGTTCCCAGTCCGCCTACCATCATCAGGTCCACCATGGAGACCAGAGAAGACAGCATCAGCTCCACGCTGGCGGGAAGCGCAATCCGGAGAATATCCTTATACACATCCCCGGAAGAGATTCCTTCGGGAAGAGTGGAAGAGATTTTCTGAACCTTCAGATCCTCGTCCGTACCCGGTTCCAGTTGTTCCAGAATAATTTTTTTTACAGGTTTTCCTGTGCTTGCCTTATCCATAAGTATAACCCCTCCTGACAGGAAATTCCTGCTTTTCAGCCCCAAGAAACTTCCTGTTCCATTGTATCTTAACATGGGAAATCTTACGTGTCAACAGAAAACTAAAACGAAATAGCAAAATGCAGGTGTGACTGCCGCAGCTGTCAGAATAAAAAATTACCGGAAAAAGTGCTAAAATATCAGGGTTCTGATTTGCACATATTGTACATTGACAGAAGTGGTTAAAAAGCTTAATCTTAAATTGCAAAAACGATTTAGCAAACTTGCTGTGCTTTGCCATGCAGTGGAGCAGATCGATAAAGCAGCCCAATGAAGCGATGCGATGAAACTGTACAATGGAATTGCACGATGGGACTGAGCAGCGAAATCATCATGAGTTAAGATTATGAAATGAAATTATGAAAGACAGGAGGAGCCAGCAGAATGGGACTTGTGTACAAGGAACTGAAAGACATTGGAAGAAGTATGTATCTGTATTTTCCCGATCAGGAGAAGCGCACCGCTTTTAAGCGCAGTCTGATTACCGTGTTCAGAGACGGGGACGACGAGGCGTCGGTGCGGGAGCTTTTGGAGCAGCAGGGGATGAAGAAGCTTGCGGAGGAGAAGGAGGTTATCCTGTCCTTTCCCAATCCGGTGAACGGCACATGGAATGCCGGACTGGAGGACGGAAAGGCCGATGATGTGGCGGCATTCCAGCGTTTCCAGGACGCCTGCGGCAGGGAGAGCGAGGCGCCGCTGCCCTGTCATCCCAACGGAATTCCCACCCATGAGGCCATGATGAGTGTCTGGCACCCCATGAATGACACGAAATATCTCATCGGTCTGGGCAGCGGGGCTTCCATGGTCTGTACGCTGGCGGCCTGCGTGGCCAGAAGCATTGCCGGTATTCTGGCGGTGGGCGGGAACCTGAGCGAAGCGGCCAGATATAGGGCTGTGAATGCGCCAATGGCGGCTTACCTTGTAAACGCCGGCTCCGGGACATTAAATTATTTCCGTGTGGTAAATGAGGCGGTTCCGGCGGATGTGGAAGAAACCTGTGGAGGAGTAAGACTGCAGATTTATTCTAATAGGAGGAATCCGGCCAGAAGGATTGTGGTGGAGAAAGGCGACAGAGGGTTGGGAGAGCTGATTGTGGATGCCTGGGACCACCTTTTCAGTAAAGTTCGCCGTCCGGATACCGACGCTTATGGGGATATGGAGCCCAGAATGGATCTGAAGAAAGCCGGTTTTGAAATCTTCCTGGAGGATACCAGACTGGAAGAAAAAGTGAAAAAGCCTCACACCTGGTTTACCAGCGTGCCGGAGCAGGTGAAGCTTCACCCGGAGAAAAAGGTGCCGCTGATGCTGTTCTTCCACGGCGCGTCAGACAATCCGGCGGAGGCTGCGGAGATGAGCAAGTTCCATGAGCTGGGAGAGCGGGAAGGCTTTATCACCGTCTATCCCTGGGGGACCAACAGAACCCAGTGGAACAGTTCCCTGGACAATCCCGAGGCGGAAGATGACGTTGGATTTGCC
>CAQUWW010000008.1:24358-26287 GCA_948896875.1 uncultured Acetatifactor sp.
TGCCATTGCACTGATCGACTATATGATTGCCAATTATCCGGTGGACCCGGAGCGCATCTATCTGTCCGGCTTCAGCAACGGTGCGGCCCATGCTCAGGTTGTGGCGCTTCTGCATCCCGACAGGATAGCGGCAATCTGTCATATCGATTCCAACTGGCCCGGCAAACGCAGCGAACCCAGCGAGGTGAACTTTGAGGATGTGGTTCCCTTCCGGCTGGCCATGGAAAAGAAGAAAGAGTACGACTATCTGATTCCCGTATGGTATACCTATGGAACCAGAGAGCCTTCCTATCCTGTATATGACAAATGTACTCAGCAGTATCAGTACGATTTCTGGAAAATGTACAATCATATCCCGGTGGAAAAGACCCCTTCCAGGGAGAATCCGGACCCCTGCGGCTGCGGTGTGCCGGGACAGGTACAGGAGAGAATCCGCCCCTCGGAGAGACATCCGGCTCATTACTATGATGTCCAGAGATTCTACACCGAGGATCATCTGAATCTGTACAATTATGTCGTTATGCACGAAAAAGGCCATGATGTGGCCCAGATGGACCCGGCTCTGGGATGGGAGTATGTGAAGCAGTTTAAGCGGAATCCGGATGGCAGTCTGGGATTTGTATGAATGGGAAAGAACATATGTTTTTGTGCAAAACAACCGAAAAAGAGAAACAATTCATTTTACTATTGACAGCTAAAACGGATTAGCAGTATTATAGCTATACAGAACCTATCAAAAACAGACAAAGATATGTTCGATTTCAGGAGGAATACAGATATGCTGAATAACAAAAAGAAACTGAGGTCCTATAAAGAGTTCCTCTACATACTGCCCTTTATGTGTCTGGTGGCAGTGTTCTCGTATTATCCTCTTTACGGATGGATATATGCCTTTTTCGACTATCGTCCGCCCAGACCCTTTTCCTTCGATGATTTCCAGGGGTTAAAGTGGTTCAAGTACCTGGTGGATAATCCGATCCGGTTGCAGCAGACGTTGATCGTTATGCGGAACACTTTTGCCATGAGCGGTCTGTCGCTTTTGACCTCCTGGCTTCCCATGATTTTCGCCATCTTTTTAAATGAGATCAAATGTATGCCTTTCCGGAAGGCAGTGCAGACCATCACCACGCTTCCCAATTTCGTCAGCTGGGTGCTGGTGTTCTCCGTGGCTTACAACCTGCTTTCCAGCAACGGTATGGCCAACAGCCTGTTGACGAAGATGGGCGTCATAGACCAGCCGATTTTGTTCCTGCAGTCGTCGAAGCATGTGTGGAGTACCATGTGGCTCTGGGGTACCTGGAAGAGTCTGGGGTGGTCGGCCATCATGTACATAGCGGCCATATCCGGAATTGACGAGGAGCTCTACGAGGCGGCGAAGGTGGACGGCGCCACAAGGATGCAGCTGATCTGGCATATTACCATCCCCAGCATCCTGCCTACCTACACCGTACTGCTGATGCTGAGTATCTCCAACTTCCTTTCAAACGGTATGGAACAGTACTTCGTATTCCAGAATTCCTTTAATAAGGAAGCCATACAGGTGCTTGACCTGTATGTGTACAATCTGGCAATGGGAAGCGGCAGTTATTCCGTTTCCACCGCACTGAGTATGTTGAAGAGTGTGGTCAGCATCATACTGTTGTGTGTGGCAAACAAGCTGGCGAAGCTGATTCGCGGCGACAGCTTTATGTAATCGGAACTGTGAGTTAGGAGGAAACCGGGATGAAAGAAAAAAGCAGGAAAGTTAAATATAAACGCAGTGTGGGAGATTATATCATAAGTGTCGTCACTTATATTGTATATGCACTGTTCGCATTGGTTTGTGCCTATCCGTTTTATTACATCTTTATCAATACCATCAGTGCCAATGATCTGAGCGACAGAGGAAAGATTCTCTTCTGGCCCCAGAACATTCATTTCTCCAATTAC
>CAQUWW010000008.1:26303-30561 GCA_948896875.1 uncultured Acetatifactor sp.
GGCGGCCAAGATCTCGGTGAGCAGGACAGTAATCGGAACTGTGCTGACTGTGCTGATGGCAGCCTTCCTGGGCTATATGTTTACCAGGGAGACCATGTGGAAGAGAAAGCTGTGGTATCGTTTCGTAATATTGACTATGTATTTTAATGCAGGTATTATTCCCTGGTATATCACTATGAAGAACCTGCATCTGACCAACAATTTCCTGGCATATGTGCTGCCGGCGCTGGTTTCACCCTTCAATATTATCCTGGTGAAAACCTATGTGGAATCCACGCCGAAGGAGCTGCAGGATGCGGCGGAGATTGACGGCGCGGGAACCCTGAGGGTCTTTGGCTCCGTGGTGCTTCCCATCATCAAGCCGATTCTGGCCACGGTGGCCATCTTCACCGCCGTGGGACAGTGGAATTCCTTCCAGGATACTTTGCTTTTGATGACGGATACGAAGCTTCATACGCTGCAGTTTGTGCTGTACCAGTATATTAATCAGGCCAATTCGCTGGTGTCCCTGTTGACCTCCAACGCGGGCAGCGACGCCATACAGCAGGCCTTGTCTACGGCCCAGACGGCCACATCCGTCCGTATGACGGTAACCATTATAGTAGTGACGCCGATTCTGCTGGTGTATCCTTTCTTCCAGAGGTTCTTCGTCAAGGGAATCATGATCGGTGCGGTAAAAGGGTAGTAATGTATCAACCAATAAAACCACGAAAAAATATAAGGAGGATCCTATTATGAAGTGGAAAAAAGTAGTTGCATTAGGTCTTGCAGCCATGCTGGCTTTTGCAGCCGTTGGATGTGGAGACCAGGAGACAAGTGGCCAGGGCAATGAGCAGAGCGGAGCACAGCAGAGCTCTGAGAGCACCCCTGAGAATTCAGGAGCAGAGAATTCAGAAGCGGAGAATTCAGGCGACGATACGTCTGGAGGCGGCGCTCCCGAAGGCGGATATGCAGCCGACGATGTAATTGAGATCGAAGTGTATGATGTGGCGGCAAACTATCACGGTATTCAGAGCGGATGGTATGCGAAAATGATGGCAGAGAAATTTGGCCTGAAGCTGAGCATACTGGCACCCCAGGTATCCGGTGATCCGGCCGGTCTGTATCAGACCAGGTGTAGCAACGGTCATTTGGGTGACATCGTTCTGCTGGACAACGCAGACTTTATCGAATGTATTGATGCAGGGCTGATCAAAGACCTGACGGATTCTATTTACAGCTATGAGAATCTGGCTGTGTTCAAGGATCAGATTGATACCTGGAATGGCATGGTGGGCGATGGCTCTAAGGTTTACGGTATCCCTACAGAGATGACAAATACTTCGGCTGACACATATTCCGAGAGCATTCCTTTCTCATCCGTGTGTCTGCCTTGGGATTACTATAAGGAACTGGGCTCTCCGGAGATCAAGAACCTGGATGAACTGCTGGATGTGCTGGAGCAGATGCAGAAGAATCATCCCACCAACAAGGATGGAGATCCCGCTTATGCTATCTCTCTCTGGAAGGACTGGGACGGCTTCGGAATGGAGAATATTCTCCAGACCTGTAAATGGTATGGACAGGAAGGCAGAGATTCCGTGCTGCTGGGCAATGACAACTCTATCATGCCCATCATTGATGAGAACGGTGCATATTATAAGATGCTGAACTTCTTCTTTGAAGCGAATCAGAGAGGACTGGTCGATCCGGACTCCAGCACACAGGACTGGACCACCACAGACAATACTAAGCTTCGTACCTACAGAAAGTTCCTGCTTTGGTACAACTGGGAGATGAGCCTGTCCAGCATCGGTGTGACAGAGGAAGAGAGAGCTGAAGGCAAGGGCTTCGTAACCGTACCTGTCAGCGATATGAACATTTACCAGGTGGCAGATTCTTATTATGGTTCCGGCCGAGTATGGGGTGTTGGCTCCAAGGTGGAAGGTGAAAAGGAACAGAGAATCATGAACATGCTGGATTGGATGGCAAGTCCCGAAGGCGTGGCGACTATGTGGTATGGTATTGAAGGTATTAACTATGTGTTGGAAGACGGCCGTTTTGTACAGCCGGCTGACGCTTCCGAGTATATGAACGGAAATAAAGAGCTGCCTGCAGAGTGGGGGGGCGGAAAGTTTTCAGATGGATCTTGTAAGCTGAATCAGTATATCGTGGGCGCTATGGCGATCAACCCCAGAACCAACGAGCCTTACAGCTTCGGTTATTGGTCCTCTCAGCTGGAGAAGCCCAAGGATCAGAGATGGGTGGAATGGGCCGAGAAATATGGTACGGATAAGCAGACCGAGTATTATCTGGACAAGGGCCTGATGAAGGTGGTTGCCAATGTCAATGTGGTTCTGGAAAGTGATACCACAGATATGGCTTTGATCAGAAGTCAGTGTGCAGATGAATTGAAAGATGCTTCCTGGAGAATGGTTATGGCAAAAGACAGAGCGGAATTCGACCAGATGTGGACTGAGATGAAAGATAAGATGAACGGAATGGGATTCCAGGAGCTGTATGATTTCGACTGCCAGAAGTATCAGAAAGTTATTGATGTAAGAAAAGGAAATTAAGGATTAAGTGTATTGGGGACCGCCATAAATGAACTGATGTCGGTCCCCGATGTCAAATATGGGGTTCCATTCACGAAGTCCGAGAGAGCTTACTGATAATTAGTAACAGTTCAGACAGGGCACTGAACTGTTACGCTGATGCACACAAAACGCAAAGAAAATGCGTTTTGGCGCTCGAAAGTCTTGCAAAATTGCATAGGAATGCAATTTTGACTTCGCGGTAGGGGGTGTCTGAACTGTTACAATAAACATTGACAGAATCAAAGTAACGGGTATAGACTGGTAATATGTGAAGCAAAGCAGCTGTATTGGATAAGGGGACCGTGACATGGAAGAAAAAAAGACTGCGGGGGCGCAGATTAAGGAGATTGCCGAGAAGGTGGGCGTATCTCAGAGTACGGTATCGGTAGTACTTGGGGGAAGGGGAGATAAGATCCGTATCTCAAAAGAGACGCAGAAGAAAGTGCAGGATATGGCCAGGGAGCTGAATTACCGGCCCAATATCTATGCCAGGCGTCTGCGTCATGCGGAAGAAGATGTTCCTTATGTGGTAGCATTGTTTTGGAGGACAGACAACCTGAATTCCCGTGTGGGCCGGTTTATCCGGGGACTGTACGAAGCCTCGGAGAAGAAAGACTGTAGAGTGGAGCTGATGATTCAGCCGTACAAGTCGGGAGAGCTGATGCGGCATGTGGAGATGCTCTCCAGCAACCGGGTCAGCGGGGCGATTATCTGTGGATTGTCTATAGAGGAGCAGGAAGAGCTGGAGAAGAACGAGTATTCGATTCCCATTGTATTGATTGAGCGGGAGAGCACAAAATTTCACAGTATTACAGTGGATACATATCGAACCGGGGAACAGTGTGTTGCTTACATGGCAGATCCAAAAGTCGAGACAGCGGCATTTATTGGTTTTAATAATAACAGCCGCGGTGAGAGGAAAATGGAAGCCGGATTTATATTTGGCTGCAAAAGCCGGAATATCAAAGTAAAGGAAGAGTGGAACGTATACCTGGATTGCAGCAGTTATGAAAACGGGTATGCGGCGGCAGAAAAGGTGCTCATGTCAGATATAGAACTTCCATCGGCGTGGCTGGTGGCGGATTGTAGACTTGCAGGGGGAGTTATGGACTGCTGTCAGGACAGGAATATACGGGTTCCTGAAGATGTGAGAATCATTTTCTTCGAGGAATCGGCAATTCTGAAATACCATAAACCCCCACTTTCTTCGGTTGATGTCCCTTCCATGGAGATGGCGGAGACAGTGCTGGATATCGTACTTCTGGCGTGCAACAGACAGATAGATATTCCAATCCGGCGGGAGCATTCGCCACTCTATTTTATTCGGGAAAGCAGTGGAAAACAGTAGACGAAAAATGGCGGCTTTCGGAAATTACTTCTGAAACCGCTGTTTTTATAGCAGTAGCTAAAACGTAGTAGCAACTACAGCGAAGCATAACAGTCTCGAAATGTTCATGCCCGGGAGAATTTTCAGATGCGCATTATGCAGCTGAAAATTACTCCCCGGCAGGGGCATGGACGTTGAGAGACAAACTTTAGAGCCGTCGCGCAGCGACTAAAAACAGTAGTAGTCCATTCTCTGCCCATGAACAGGTACTGGATGGACTACTACGGAACTGGACTAAGCGTCTCGAAATGTTCATGCCCGGGAGAATTTTCAGATGCGCATTATGCAGCTGAAA
>CAQUWW010000008.1:30661-55034 GCA_948896875.1 uncultured Acetatifactor sp.
ATTACTCCCCAGCAGGGGCATGGACGTTGAGAGACAAACTTTAGAGCCGTCGCGCAGCGACTAAATTAGGAGGTGCCATTGCCATGAGCAGGACGAAGGATCTGGATTTATTTTTGAACGAACTTGTAAAGAACGGACCTGCAGGATGCGGGTGTGCGGTAGCAAGAGACGGGGAAGTGCTGTATGAGAATTATTTCGGTTACGCAGATCTGGAGAGCGGCCGGAAGATTGATGCGGGAAGTATCTACAGACAGTATTCATCTACAAAAGTGGTGGTCTGCACTGCGGCCATGCTGCTGTATGAGCGGGGAAAGTTCCTGCTCAATGACCCCATTTCCGATTATTTCCCGGAGTGGAAGAATACCCTTGTAGCCGAAAAGCAGCCGGATGGAAGTGTGAGGGTGCGTCCGGCAAAGCGTCCCATTGAGGTGCGGGACTGTTTTTCCATGGCGATGGGGCTTGGGTATGGCGGAGAGGATTACACTCACCGGAAGATGGAAGAGGTTCGCAGGGAATTGCGGGAAAAATATGGGGATTATACCCTGCAGCAGGATATCAAAGCCATGGCCCAGGTGCCTTTTGCCTTTGATCCAGGTGAGCATTGGATGTACGGGTTCGGCCATGAGCTTGTGGCGGGCCTGATCGAGGTCACATCCGGGAAGAAGGTCAGCGAATTCATCCGGGAAGAGCTGACAGAGCCGCTGGAAATGGACAGCACCGGATATCACTTTTTCGGGGATACAAGGGAGCGGCTTGTGACGGCTTACGATATCAGCGGAGAGAAGAGAGTGCCGCTGGACGGCAATATGTTTGACGACAGATTTGAGCCGGAGGCGAAGTATGAGGCCGGCGGCGCAGGACTTTTTTCCACGGTACATGATTATCTGAACTTTACCCAGATGCTGGCCTGCGGCGGAACCTTTAAGGGGAAACGCATCATGGGACGCAAGACCATCGACGTCATGCGCACCAATCAGCTTTCTCCGGTACAGATGCAGGATTTCGTGAATCCTTATCTGGAAGGATACGGCTATGGACTGGGTGTCCGTACCAGAGTGGCCGACAGGAAGAACACGGCCAATACTTCCATTGGAGAATTCGGCTGGACCGGCTTTATGGGGACTTATGTGGCAATCGACCCGGAGGAGAAGACCAGCGTGGTGTATATGCACAACAGCATACCCAACAGAGAGCATTATATCCATCACCGCGTGAGAGATATGGCCTTCGGGCTGCTGGACTAAGTATTCTTTAGAGCCGTCGCGCAGCGACTGGAAACAGCAACAGCCCAGTCGGTACCCCAGAGAAATTACGGACGCATGCATTTCGCGGCCGGAAGTTCTCTGCCAGCGTCCTGGGTACAGAGCAGGAAATAGCGCGAAGGACACGCGCATGGCGGAATTGGAATAAATGTCTCGAAATGTTCATGCCCGGGAGAATTTTCAGATGCGCACTATGCAGCTGAAAATTACTCCCCAGCAGGGGCATGGACGTTGAGAGACAAATCTTTAGAGCCGTCGCGCAGCGACTGGAATAGAAAGGCAGGATTATTAGATGGAAGAAAAAAAGATTTTGCTGGCGCCGGAAGGGAAGGCGGAATTTCACAATCAGGTGGATTTCTGTGTGGGAACCGGCCGGATGGGTCTGGCGCTGCAGAGAGAGTATTTTGAACAGCTGAAGCTGGTGCAGGAGGAGATCGGTTTCCGGCATATCAGAGGCCATGGCCTGTTCTGCGACGACATGGCCATTTACCAGGTAAGCGACGACGGTACTGCGGAGTACAATTATACCTACCTGGATAGAGTTATGGACAGCTATCTGGAGCTGGGAATCAGGCCGTTTCTGGAGCTGGGCTTTATGCCGGAGAAGATGGCCAGCGGAAAGCAGACCATTTTCTATTGGAAAGGGAATACCACGCCTCCTGCTTCCTATGATGCGTGGACAGAAATGGTAAAGGCCCTGCTGGTTCATTTGTGTGACAGATACGGGCGGGAAGAAGTGCTGAATTGGCCCATCGAAGTGTGGAATGAGCCCAATCTGCCCGGTTTCTGGGAACATGCGGATATGCAGGAATACTTTAAGCTGTTTCATCGGACCTTCACGGCGGTGAAGGAAGTGGATGAACGCTTCCGGGTAGGGGGACCGGCGGTCTGCGGAGGCAGCGACGAAGTGTGGATCAGGTCGTTCCTGGAGTATTGCCGTGACAACGGACTGGCGCCGGATTTCGTCACAAGACATCACTATACCACCGAGCCTCCTGAGAGAGTGGGGCATTACGGCTACCCGGAGCTGATGAAGGCGGAGGACGGCTTTGCCAATCTCCACACCACCAGAGAGATTATAGACAGTTTCCCGGAATATAAGGGACGGGAAATTCACATTACGGAGTTCAATACCTCCTATATACCCAATGCGCCGCTGCATGATACCAATCAGAATGCGGCTTACATAGCCCATCAGTTGTCCAGGCTGGGGGATGACAACGAGTCCTATTCCTACTGGACCTTCGGAGACGTGTTTGAGGAGCAGGGTGTGCCCTTTACTCCCTTCCACGGAGGATTCGGCCTGGTGGCAAACGGATGTATCCCCAAACCTACTTTCTGGAGCTTTGCTTTCTTCAAGAAGCTGAAGGAAGGAAAGGGACATTGCATCCTGAAAAATGACAACGCAGTGGTCATGAGCATGGATGACGGCAGTTACCGCGGGGTGGTCTGGAATGTGGCAAACAGGCGGACCGGAGAAAAATATCTGCTGACCCTGGAGATGAAGGAGCAGCAGGAAGGCTGTCTTCTGACCAAAACCGTGGACGAGACCCACTGTAATCCCCTGAAAGTATGGCATGACATGGGTGAGCCGGCCAATCTTACGGCGGAGGAATGCAAGCTGCTGCAGAACGCGGCCCGTCCCTTCGTAGAGACAAGACGGGTGAAAGCGAAAAACGGAAAGCAGGAGATTTCCATTCCTGTGGAGCAGAATGGTGTGATTTATTTCGAGTGGAAGCCCGGAAAAATTGTGTCGGACAGAGGATATTCCTATGTGCGTACCACTCAGTATCCGACCATCAATCCTATCACAAGGCTGGACTACCCGGACCCTGATGCCATCCGGGTGGGAGATACCTATTATATGGTGAGCACCACAATGCATTTTATGCCAGGATGCGAGATCCTGCGTTCATACGACCTGAGAAACTGGGAGCACCTTTCCTATGTGTATGACAAGCTGGACAGCACACCGGGACAGACCCTGGAGGGCGAGGAGAATATATACGGCAAGGGCATGTGGGCGGCTTCCCTGCGGTATCACAATGGTACTTATTATGTGTGCTTTGTGGCTAATGATACCCACAAGACCTATCTCTACACGGCCTCTCAGCCGGAGGGACCCTGGGAGAAGCACTATATAGAAGGATTTTTCCATGACTGCTCCCTGCTCTTCGATGATGACGGCAAAGTCTACATCGTTTACGGGAATAAGGAAATCTGGCTGACCCAGCTGAAAGAAGACCTGAGCGCTCCTCTGGAGGGCGGATTACATCGTCTCATTGTAAATGACAAGGATAATCCTCATCTGGGTTACGAGGGAAGTCATCTGTACAAGATCAACGGAAAATACTACCTCTTCCTGATTCATTCCAGACCGGATATGTGGAGAAGGACGGAAGCCTGCTTCGTGGCGGACTCTCTGGAAGGAGAATTTACAGGCGGAGACGTGCTGGACGACGATCTGGGACTGCCCAACAGAGGCGTGGCCCAGGGGCCTATCATAGATACGCCGGATGGGAAATGGTATGCAATCCAGTTCCAGGACAGCGGAGCCGTGGGCCGGGTGCCTTATCTCATGCCGGTGACCTGGAAGGATGATTACCCCGTCTTCGGAGAGAATGGAAAAATCCCCGATGACTTCCCCATTGAGAGCACCAGACCGGGCTATGTCTATACGCCTCTGGTGGGAAGCGACGATTTTAAGGGTGAGCTGAAGACACACTGGGAATTCAACCATGAACCGGATCTGTCTCTGATTTGCCATGATAAGGAAAACGGGACCTGGAAGGTTGCCACCGATAAGGTATGTACCTCCCTCCTGCAGGCAAGGAATACCCTGACCCAGAGGATGATGATGCCGGGCTGCGCCGCGGAAGTCACCATAGACGGCACCGGACTGAAGGAAGGGGATTTCGCAGGATTGTGCGCCCTGCAGTCATGCTTCGGATTCCTGGGACTGACCCGGAGAAACGGGGAACTGTTGATGGTGGTGCGGACTGTGGAACCGGGAGAATTCCGCAAGTTCCCTCCGGAAAACAAGCCGGAGGAGGAATGGGCTGCCGTACCTGTGGAGGAGAAGCCATTTGTCCTGAAGCTGGAAGCAGATTTCTCAACAGGAAAGGACGTGTGTTCCTTCTATTATAAAGACAAGAGCTTCTGGAGCCGCTGGCAGAAGATTGGACCGGAGCACCAGCTTCGATTCAGCATGGAGCATTTCTGCGGCTGCCGCTTCGGCCTCACCGTGTACTCCACGAAAGAGCCCGGCGGAAGCGCCATATTCAGCGACTTTGTGTATCGAGAGAGATAAAAAAATTAATTAGGAGATTACTATTATGCAGACAAAACAAAATCAAGCGTTGACAATGCATCCGTTATTTTTTGACGCCATCTATAAAACGGCTTACATGGAGAAAAAGGACGGAAAGGTTGCACTGAAATATAAGGATGATATCTGTGGCGTAAGGCTGGAAGACAATGGAGATGTGACGTTTGCCATGCGCGCGCCGTCGGCACAGACCGTGGAAGTGGCCGGTGTTGGCGGAAGCATGGGAAGAGAGCGAATCGTGCTGGACAGAGACGAGGAAGGCAACTTCTCGAAGACTGTGTCCGGAATCGCTCCCGGATTCCACTATCATTTCTGGTATGTGGACGGAGTGCAGGTGACGAATCCGGTGGCCCCGGTGACTTACGGATGCTTTGGAGCCACCAACTTCTTTGAAGTGCCCCGGGAGGGAGAGGATTTCTGGTTCCTGAAGGATGTGCCGCACGGTGATGTGCAGGTGCGCACCTATGTGTCCGGTGTGAATGAGCACGTGAAGAAATGCTATGTGTATACGCCGCCTTCCTATAGCGCGGCTTCTGAAAAGAGATATCCGGTGCTCTATGTACAGCATGGCGTTGGCGAGGATGAGACGGGCTGGATCTGGAACGGCAAGCTGAACTTTATTCTGGATAATCTGATCGCAGAGGGAAAATGTAAGGAAATGATCGTGGTCATGTGCAGCGGTTATGCCTTCCTGAAGGATGAGGATCCCGTATTTTACCCCGGCGATTTCGGACGGGAGATTACGGAGAATGTCATTCCGTTTATCGAGAACAATTACCGCACGGCGAAGGGAAGAAGCAACAGAGCCATGGCGGGATTGTCCCTGGGGTCCGCACAGGCCACACAGTTTGTGGCGCGGTTCCAGCACCTGTTCGCACATCTGGGTGTATTTTCCGGTATGCGGGATACGGAGACAGAGCAGATTTTAAGCCAGCATGAGAAATATCCCATGGAGACAGTGTTCATGACCGGCGGAATCGGGGAGCAGGGTCTGGCTGACAGACAGAAGGAATACACGGACCGTTTTCAGGCGCTGGGCGTGGCCGGAGGACAGAGAAGCTACCCGGGATACCATGAGTGGCATGTGTGGAGAGCCAGCCTGAAGGACTTTGCAGAGTTGATTTTCAAGAGCGAGAGCAAGGACGATCCGGCGGAAGCAGATTTTACATATGAAGAATGCACTTTGACAAAGGAACAGCTGGACCATCAGACCTTCGCGGAGCATATTCTGATGTTCGATCCCATCTATAAGGGACTGATCCGCGCCGTGGATGAGAAGGGAAGACCCGCAGGAAAGTACAAGGACGAACACTGCGGAGCAGAAGTGACAGATGCGGCGGCCGGGAAGGCCAGATTCTGGATTCGTGCCGACGGTGCGAAGACAGTGGAAGTGGACCTCTGGGGAATGGGCTGCTTTGCCATGGAGAAAGCAGAGGAAGACTGGTGGAGCTGTGAAGTGACGGGAATTGAGAAGGGCTTCCATTACTATGGCATCAAGGTAAACGGCGTGGATGTGCTTGACAGTAACGCACCGGTGGGATACGGTGGCTTCCGGGCAATCAACTATCTGGAAATGCCAGAAGAGGATTTCGAGGAGTATAGAATCCGGCAGAATCCTCATGGAACAGTACACCTGAATTATTATCCTTCGAAGGAGACAGGACGGACGAAACTCTGCTATGTATATACACCGGCTTCCTATGAGAAGGAGCCTGAGCGCAGATATCCTGTGCTTTACCTGCAGCACGGCGGCGGAGAGAACGAAGCGGGATGGGTATGGCAGGGCAAGCTTGCCAATCTGGCGGACAATCTCATTGCCGCAGGTGAGATGGAAGAGATGATCGTGGTCATGAATACGGGATATGCCTTCCCGGACAGCGGCGATTATCACCCGGCCATGAGCGCCTTCACAGAAGAACTGGTAAGCAGCGGCATTCCTTATATTGACAGTGTATACAGGACCATTCCCGACAAGGCTCACAGGGCCATGGCAGGACTGTCCATGGGCGGCATGCAGACCCAGAAATGTGTCTATGCCCATCCTGAACTGTTCGAGTGGGCCGGCATTTTCTCAGGCGGACTGACCATTCAGAATGAAGAGGTGGATTACAGCGGCATTCTTCTGAATCCGGAGGAATTTGCAAAGCGGTTCAAGCTGTTGTTCGTGGCCTGCGGTACCCAGGAGCCCAGCTTTGAGAGCACGAAGAAGAACGAGGAAACCGTGCTGGCGGCGGGTACGCCTATTGTGACCTTTGAGGGGTATGGCTACCATGACTGGACGTTCTGGAGACATTGTGCCAATGATTTCCTGAGAAGACTTTTCAAGGACTGACGGTCCCTTTTATCGAAAAAATGAAATCTCATTATGGCAACAGGAAGCTTTTATGAGCTTCCGTTGCCCCCAGACTGAGATAATTGCTGAGCCAAAAATTGTTTTGCAATTAATCGTAGTTAAGAGCATAGGGTTTGGCGCATTGTTATCTAAGGAATCACTCTTGTTATGTAAGACTTTGTGCAAAAGAGCATGAAACGCCTTGTGGTGATGCGAATGTAAATTGAAGTATTTGTGAATGGAGTAAAGTAAAAATGTAACAAATAGACACACATAGAAAGAGAGGACAGAAAATGGCAAGAGAAGCAAAAATTACAGTTCACCCTTCCTACGAAACGGGAGAAATTTCCCCCAGATTGTTCAGTACCTTCCTGGAGCCCATCGGTTCCATGGTAAATGGTACCATGTTCAATCCAAAGCATCCCACGGCTGACGAGCAGGGATTCCGGCGCGACTTTATCGACGCACTGAAAGCAACGGATATGCCCGCCATACGTCTGCCCGGCGGTAATTTCGTATCCGCCTGGAGCTGGAAGGACTCCATCGGACCGAAGGAAGAGAGAAAGGTAAGACTTGACCCCGCATGGCATCAGTACATCACCAATGAAGTGGGTCATGACGAATATCTGCAGTGGGCGGAGAAGGTGGAGGCGGAGCCTCTTTACACCATCAACCTGGGCACCGGCGATATGCGAGACGCCATGGATATCGTGGAATACACCAATCACGAAGGCGGAACCTGGTGGTCAGACCTGCGCCGGAAGAACGGACATGAGAAGCCCTATGACGTAAAGATGTGGTATCTGGGCAATGAGATGGACGGCCCCTGGCAGCTGGGCTCCTGGGATAAGGACCCCAGAGGATACGGCGTGCGGGCCAACGAAGTGTCAAAGGCCATCAAGTGGATCGACGGACGCATCGAGACGGCGGTCTGCGCATCCTCCGCATCCTTTATGGACCACTATCCTCAGTGGGAGGAAACGGTACTGCAGGAATGCTATGATTCCGTGGATTATCTTTCCATGCATCATTATCACAGCGCACCTCCCGGAGATGTGAAGGCTCTGCTGGGCGGTTCCGCTTACTATGAAGACTTTATCAATACGGAAGTAGCGCTCTGCGATCTGATCGGTGCGAAATGCCGTTCCCCGAAGAAGATTATGCTCTCCTTTGACGAGTACGGAGCCATGATTCGTCCCAACACACCGCTGCATCCGGGATACGGATATCACAACATGATTCGCGCCCATTACAGATTCGATCCCGAGAGGAAGTATATCCTCCATGATCCCGACAATATGCAGGATCGTTTCAGACCCGGCGGAGATCTGCTGCAGATGCTGTCCATGCTGTCCATCCAGCTTGCATTCCTGCGTCATGCGGACAGGGTGAAGATTGGCTGTATGACAGGCGGACTTGGTGCGCTCTGTGCTTCCAACCATGACCATGTATGGAAGTCGGCTTCCCATTACGCATACTGCCAGATGATGGAATACGCAAAGGGAACCTCCATGCGGACCGCAGTGGACAGCGAAACCTTCGATATGCCCGGCTATGCTATCGACGATACTTCACAGTATACCGGCAAGGAAGGTATGAATTACATTGACGCCGCATCCGCCTGGGATAAGGAGAAGGAGCAGCTGGCTGTGTTCGTCATCAACCGCAGCGAAGAGAATGAATATCCTCTGACACTGGATGTGAAGGGCTTTGAGGGCTATACCTTTGTGGGCCATCAGGAGATGCATACCGCTGACCTGGATGCCAGAAATACGTACGAGGAGCCGGATGTGATCAAGCCCGTAGCCAATGAGGGCGGCGTATTTGAGAATGGTGTGCTGAAGACTCATGTGAAGCCGCTGTCCTGGAATGTGCTGTTGTTAAAGAAGGCGTGAGGAAAAAATATGACAAGGAAAGTGGATACCACAGCATTGCTCCCGGACGGAACAGAATTCCCATTCTGGGAGAAGGAAAATGATTTTACAAGAGAAATCCATGTCGATGGTACCCGCGGGAAAAAGGGAGAAGGGGACGGCAGTACAGCCAGTCCCTTTCTTTCCATCCAGGAAGCGGCGGAAGCGGCAGAACCGGGAACCCGCGTGTTGATTCACGGCGGTACCTACAGGGAATGGGTCAGGCCCAGAAGGGGAGGGGAATCCCCTGAAAAGATGATCAGCTATGAGGCCTTCGGCGACGGAGAAGTCATTGTGAAAGCCTCGGAACAGGTGCGGGATTTCACGGAAAGTAAGGGCTGGCGCATCGGCGGATTTCCCGGGCAGCCGGTCACTTCCGGAATGCGCATCTGGCAGCACAGGCTGGACCCGGATATGTTCCGGGGATACAATCCCTTCTGTGCGGTGAACATTCTTCACGACAGATTGTTCATAGAGTACGACAAGACGGACATGACTACCTACCTGAATCGGCGGGGCATGGTTTTCTGTGACGGAAAGCCTTTGCAGCAGGTCAGCCTGTACAATCATATGTCCCGTCAGGATGGAAGCTACTGGGTGGAGGCCAACGGCCAGACCGTTCATTTCAGGCTGCCCGGGGACGCGGACCCGGCGGACCATGTTATTGAGATTACCTGCAGAGAACAATGTTTTGCGCCGGATGAGCCCTTTTTATCCTACATTAAGGTAAAGGGGATCACATTTGCCCATGCGGCCACCGGAGCGCCGGTGCCTCAGAGAGGAGCCTTATCCTGTTACAGAGGGCACCACTGGATTATTGAGGACTGCGTGATAGACTGGTCCAATGCTGTGGCCATCGATGTGGGGAACGAATGCTGGCATCATGATTTCACCCCAGGGCAGATTGTGGGAAACAGCGTCATCCGCAGGTGTACGATTCAGGATGCAGGGGTATGTGGGATTGCAGGTCTGCATGCGGAGAATATGCTGGTGGAAGACAACCTGATCGTGGGAACCGGCTGGCAGCGCATGGAACTCTCCTGGGAGGCAGGAGGGATGAAGCTCCACAACAGTAAAAACGGTTTGTTCAGACGCAATATCTTCCGGGATACCTTCCGTGCGGATCATATCTGGCTGGATTGTGGCAATGAGAATAACCGTCTCACCAGGAATCTGTTCCTGAATGGAATCGAACAGAGGGAGGCGGTGTTTATCGAGTGCACCAGGGATGGCGTGAACCTGATTGACCATAACATTTTCTGGAATGTGGAGGGAAGATTCAATCCAAAAGAGATTCCCGCGGAACCGGGGTCTTCGGGCTGGTATAAGCTGACGGAGAACAGTGTCGTCAACGGATATGCCGTTTACGGTGAGGGTACAGACCGCATGCGCGTGGTAAACAACCTGATCGGAAAATGCAGAAGCGCCGGATATTATGCGAAGCCGGTGGGCTTCCGTATGCATGGTCTGGAGCGCGGAGGTACTTCCAGAGATGCCTCGCTGGCCGGGAATATTTTCTACGAGTGCGGGGAAGCGGCCATCAAATTCCCCACCAGGGATAATGCATCGGAAGGGAATCTGTATGTGAAGCTGATGGGCGGTTATCTGAGAGTGATTTATCCGGAGCCGGAGGTATGCCTGCATCTGCCGGCCTGGCAGGAATTCGAGGGCTTTGACCTCACCGGGCAGGAAGGCTGGTTTGACATCGAGGTAGATACGGACCAGTATACCCTCACCTTCAAAGAAGCCAGACAGGCGATATTCGGAATGCCGGAGGATCTGGAACGCAGGAAATTTGTGAAGCATGCCCAGGATGTGGAGACTGTGGATGTGACTGTGCTGGAAGAGAAGGCGAAAGTAGGCCGTCAGGTAATTTGGACGGAGGATTTCCTGGGGGCAGAAGCCGGGGAAGGCAGAATCCTTCCCGGACCTTTCAGGGAGCTGAAAGAAAACGAAATATATCACATTGACCCCAGGAAGATGGGGAGTGAATAGGAGACGGAACTAAAATCAGGAGGTATAATATGCTTAGAATCGTAAAGACAGAAAACGGAATGGTAAAGGGAATTGAGGCCGCGGACCCCAGAATCACAGCTTTCAAAGGGATTCCTTTTGCGGCCCCTCCCGTGGGAGAGAACAGATGGAGAGCGCCTCAGCCTGCACAGGACTGGGAAGGGGTGAGAGAAGCCTATCGCTTCGCACCCATTTCCATGCAGAGCATCCCGGGGCTGGGAGATGATATTTATTGCAGAGAGTGGCATGTGGATCCGGAAATTGATATGGATGAAGACTGCCTGTATCTGAATGTATGGACCGGCGCAAAGGCTGCGGATGAAAAACGTCCGGTGCTGGTATGGTTCTTCGGCGGCGGACTGCAGTGCGGCTATCCTGCGGAGATGGAATTCGACGGAGAGCGTCTGGCCAGAAGGGGCATCGTTGTGGTGTCCATCAATTATCGCGTCAATGCCTTCGGCTATATTGCCCATCCGCAGCTGACCAGGGAACAGCCGGAAGCACCTTCCAATTTCGGCAGTCTGGACCAGCAGGCGGGATTAAAATGGGTAGTGCGCAATATTGCGGCTTTCGGCGGCGACCCGAAGAATATCACCATTGCGGGACAGTCCGCAGGCGGCGGAAGCGTGCTGTCTCAGATGGCTTGCCGGGACAATGAAGGACTCTTCCAGAAGGCAATCATCATGAGTGCCATGATTCGCAGTCCTTACAGAAAGGGGGGAATCGGAGATCCGGAGAAGCTGGAAAGTGCGGAGAAGAACGGTGCGGCATTTTTCGATTTCCTGGGAGTGAAGACGCTGGAGGAAGCCAGAAAGCTGGATGCGGCGTTTATCCGTGACCGCTATGAAGAATATACAAAGGAACATCCGGCTATGTTCACTGTGCTGGACAATCGCTTCTGTGTGGGAGATCCTCTTGTGCTGTATGCGGCGGGCAAGTGCGTGGATGTAGCTGTGATGGCAGGACATACGGGAGATGAATTCCACAACGAGATTCCCGCGGCAAACGAAGAAGAACTGAAGAAACTGGCCGAGGAACTGCTGGGTGAGCGGGCGGAGAGATTCCTGGCCTGCCCGGAGGCTCATGTGAAGACGGAGAGCGGTTATGCGCCGGTAAGCGGCATCAGCTGTACGGTGAGAAGCGAATTCCTGGCCAACGAAAAGGGCGACAAACCCAGAAAGAACTATTATTACAGCTTCGTGCCGGATATTCCGGGATGGGATAATCCGGGAACCTTCCATTCGGTGGATCTGTGGTTCTTCTTCGAGTCCCTGGCAAAATGCTGGAGACCCTTCGTGGGCAGACATTATGATCTGGCCAGACAGATGTGCAACTACTGGGCGAACTTCATCAGCACAGGCGACCCCAACGGGAAAGACGCGGACGGAACAGACATGCCCTACTGGGACAGCTACACGGAAGCCCACAGAACCGAGATGCTTTTCACCGGAGACGGCCCCGTGGTGCGCACCAATCAGGAATCTGATTTCATCAAGCTGATTATCGAGCAGATTGGGGGGATGATATATGCAAAATAAGAGAAACGAAGCATTGGAAAGCCATGCCATCTTTTTTGACCCCGCCTATATGCAGATGCGTCTGCACAAGGGGCCCGAGGGAATCGGCCCCAGGCATTTTGATGAGGAGCCGGGAGTCAAAGTGGAGGAAAACGGAGATGTGACCTTCTGCTTTTACGCGCCGGAGGCAAAAACCATGGAAGTGGCCGGATTCGGCAACAGCGCCATGACGGGAGAGCATCGTCCGATGGCGAAGGATGAAAAGGGGTATTTCAGGGTTACGGTATCCGGAATTCCGGCAGGATTCCATTATCATGAGTACTTTATGGACGGTGTGAACGTGGTCAATCCCCAGGCGCCCGTGGGCTATGGCGCCCACAAGGCGGTGAACTTTTTTGAAAAAGAAGGGGACGAGGATTTCTATCTGCTGAAGGATGTGCCTCACGGAGAGGTGCGTATGGAATACTTCCACAGCAGTGTCACCGGCCGTACCAGAGTGTGTTACGTATATACGCCGCCCGGATACGGGAAGGATGAGACGAAGAAATATCCGGTGCTCTATCTGCAGCATGGCGGCGGAGAGAGCGAGAGCGGATGGATATGGCAGGGGAAGGCCAACTTGATTGCGGATAACCTGATTGCCGCAGGAGAATGTCCGGAGCTGCTGATTGTCATGAACTGTCTGTACTGTCAGGGGCCGGAGCCGGAGGAATTCATGGCCGGGGATTTTGACAGTATGCTGCTTAAGGACTGCATGCCCTATATTGAGAAAAAATATGCCGTGGACCCTGAAAAACGCGGCATGGCGGGGCTGTCCATGGGAAGCTATCAGACCGTGATGACTACGCTGAACCACCTGGGCATGTTCCCCTATATCGGCATATTCAGCGGAACGCCGGAGAGACGCTGGTATGCGAAAGAGGATTACATGAAGGCCTTTGAAGACCCGGAAGTATTTAAAGAGCGGGTGAAGGTGCTGTTTTTCGGCTATGGCGAGCAGGAAGAGCGGATTGTGACAGGGCTGGGGAAGCAGTTTGAGGAATTTAAGGAAAAGGGAATTCCCTATACGGTTTACACCTGCCCGGGGTACCATGAGTGGACTGTGTGGCGGAGGTGCCTGCGGGAATTTTTGAAGCTTTTACATTAATAATTTTTTATTGACAACCTGGGGGAGAAATTTAAGAAGAACGGAGTAAATGGAATGAAAATTATCAAGAAACTGTTTTCCGGAGACAAAGCGTTTTATCTGAAGGTAGTGACACTGGCGTTGCCCATTGCCCTCCAGAGTCTGATTACCATCGGGGTGAATATGCTGGATACCATCATGGTAGGAACTTTGGGAGAGGTGGAGCTTTCCGCCACTTCGCTGGCCAACCAGTTTATCAATATCTATCATATTTTCTGCATGGGTCTTGGCATGGGGGCCTCGGTAATGGTATCCAGGTATTGGGGAATGCGGGAGACTGAGCCGGAAAAGTCGGCCCAGGCCTTGAAAAGGACCATCTGCATTATGGTGAGGCTGACGCTGGGACTGGCGCTTTTGTTTGCCATTGCCACTCTTGCAATACCCAATACGATCATGAGCATGTACACTACGGAAGAGGCGATTATTTCTCTGGGAGCCATTTATTTCAGATATTCCATTATCACTTATTTCTTCCTGGGATTGTCTCTCGTCTGTACCATCGTTCTGCGCAGTGTGGGTCAGGTACGAATGCCGCTGTATGTGTCCATGGGAGCATTTTTTGTGAATATTGTGGCCAATTATGCCTTTATCTTCGGCAAGCTGGGCATGCCAAGGATGGGCATTGCAGGTGCTGCGCTGGGAACGTTGATTGCCAGAGTGTTTGAGGCAGGCATGATCTGCGGGTATCTGTTCTTCAAGGATAAGGCCATCGGTTTCCGCATAAAGCATCTGGGAATGAAGACAGGAGACCTGGTGGGAGAATATATAAAAATCAGCATTCCGGTTCTGATCAGCGACGGTATCCTTGCCATCGGCAACAACACAGTGGCCATGGTAGTGGGCCATCTGGGGGTGGCCTTTGTAGCGGCCAACGCCATTACCAGTGTCACCCAGCAGATGAGCAATGTGCTGACTCAGGGGGTGGCTCAGGCAGGCGCCATCGTCACAGGACAGACGCTGGGAGAAGGAGACAGGGAGAAGGCCCTGAGTCAGGGCTATGCCTTTATGGGTCTGGGCTTAAGCCTGGGGTTGTTTGCCGCGGCGGTGATCACCATTATCAGCGGACCCGTCATCAGCGCTTACAATGTGTCCGCGGAGACGGCGGGAGTGGCCGCACAGCTGATGGAAGCCATCGGATTCATCATGATTTTCCAGTCCACCAACAGCATTATGACAAAGGGCGTGCTGAGAGGCGGCGGAGATACGAAGATGCTGATGCTGGCGGACAATATTTTCCTGTGGGTGCTGTCCATTCCGCTGGGACTTCTGGCTGGTTTTGTGCTGGGTCTGCCCGCTTTCTGGATTTATACCTGCCTGAAGTTCGATCAGATAGCGAAGACAATCTGGTGTGTCTTCCGGTTGAGAGGCGGTAAGTGGATCAAGAAGATTTCAACAGGAAAAAATGGAGGAGCAGTGGCGTAAGATGAAAATAATACCTTTTTCTTATGAATACGAGTATATGCCGGTGGAAAAACGTTATGGGGTACTTCCTGAGAGAAACGTCTGCTCTGTCAAGCCGGCGGCAGAACAGTCCGATTACTTTTACACAGGAAATGGGTCCCACCGTATGGACATTGCCGGACAGCCTTACCGCGACAAAATTGTGGTGACCCAGGAGCTTCTGTATGAGCCCAAATGGGCGAAGACTCCTGATGTGCCGGATTTGCGGCCTTATATGGCGGATATTCGCAAATATGTCATGGAAGGCAGACCGGAGCTGGCGGACAAACTGATCGACCGGGCTCAGAGAGAAGCAGGTCATGAGAAGTATATGAATCTGGACGCAAAGATTGTCTATCCCATGGCAAGCCTGCATGTACATAAGGCCTTTCACCTTGAACTGACACAGCCGGTCAGAACCGGTACCCATAACTATCTGCGCTGGCTGGATCTGCTGACCGGCAAAGTGACGGCTCACTGGGAAAATGAATGCGGTATCTATGAGAGTGAATCCCTGGCTGTCTATGACGGGGACTTTACCGCCACCAGGCTTACGGCGCCAAAAGGAATGCTGGATGTGAAGATTGATTTCCACTATCCTGAAAAGAGGGACCGTTTCGGGAATCCTGCTATGGAAGGCTCCGCCAACATTCTGGAAAAAAGTACGGAATTATTCAAACTGGCCTTTGCCTATAATCCCGAGTATGGACAAAAGGGCTATGTATCTGTGATTCGCTTTGTGCGGCAGGGCGGCAGCTGCCAGGTTGTAGACGATGGAATCCAGGTGACGGGAGCGGACAGTCTCTTAATTCTCAGTAAAACCGTTCGGTTTGAGAAGGACTTCCAGTTTGCATGTGCGGATCAGGTGGTGGAATCCTTCCTGCAGGTTGCGCCGGATTTTGAGTCCTTCGTGGCGTCAAATGGGAAGAGGCTGGGTGAACGTATGCAGCTTTCCGGTCTGGAGCTGGGAGACTCTGAAAGTGCCGGAGACTATGTCCTTTCAGGAGAGGAGCTGCTGAAACGCTGCCATAGTGTGAATGAACTGGATCCCATGCTGATGAACAAGCTTTTTGATATGGGCCGTTTCTACCAGATCATCGACACGGGCAAGCTTCCGCCCATGTGGGGACAGCACAATATCAACACCAATCTCCAGGTCTGTGCCGGAAACAATACCGGACTGTTTGAAGAGATGGATACGTATTTCCGTTATTACGAGACGAAGTTCGATGACTTCCGCACCAACGCGAAGCTGCTCTTCGGAGCCAGGGGGCTGCTTGCCAGCGTGCACTGTGACTATGATTCCGGGCTGTACTATCATTTTTCCAGGACTTACCCCCACTACTGCTGGACCGGGTGTCTGGGCTGGATATACAATGAATTCTGGGGATATTATCTGTGTACGGATGATAAGGAGTTTCTGCGCACCAGGGTGGTGCCGGCGCTGAAGGAAATCGCGCTTTTCTTCGAGGATTATGCCTGCGACTGGGACGAAAGAGGAAAGGTGATCTTCTATCCTTCCTTCTCACCGGAGGATCCCACCCCGAACCCGGACTATATGACGGTTACCTGCAGGAGCATCAACCCTACCAGAATCAATTCCGTGATGGACATTGCCATCTGCCGTGAGGTGCTGACCAATCTGATAGATGCCTGTAATGTGCTGGGCATAGAGCAGGAGAACATTGCCCATTGGCAGGAGCAGTTGGAATCCCTTCCCGATTATGTGCTTGACGAGGAGGGCGGATTAAAGGAATGGGCCTGGACTGCCATCGAGGAAAATTACAATCATCGCCATGTCTCTCATCACTATGATCTGTGGCCTGGCAGAGCGGTATTCCCTGATACGGAGCCTGAGATAGCGGAGGCCATCCGGATTTCCAACAGGAAACGGGGACAGCAGGATGATTCCGCTCATGGCATCATTCATCGCGCGTTGTGTGCCATACGACTGAAGGATATGGAGGAGCTGGAGCAGAATCTGTCACAGCTGATCTGCCACGGGTTTGTCCGCTGCAATCTGTCCACCGCTCACTTCCCTTACAGAGGACAGTTCCCTGATTTGCAGGGAGCCATGCCTGCAATTCTGCTGGAGATGTGCGTCTTCTCCCGTCCCGGGGTAGTGGAATTCCTTCCGGCGCTGCCGGATGATTACCGGACCGGGAAGATATATGGAATCTGGCTGTACACCTGGGCAAAGCTGAAGGAAATGGAGTGGAACGAAGAGGGCGTTACGGCGAAGCTGGTTTCCTTCCGGGAACAGAGTCTCACGCTGAGATGCCCTGAGAGAGCCACCGCTTTTGAGATCAACGGCAAGCCTATGGCAATCGAGAACAATTCTGTTGCTTATGATTTTGGCAAAGGGGAAGAGGTATCTATAACGATAAAATTACAGTAAATTCAAGGGTTTCGGAGAACTCTCCGGAACCCTTTTTGCGTGGGAAGCCGCTTTAGAGGACCTGCAAGATTTGTTATGGCATCAAAGTGGCTAAGTTGTTGGTTTCCCGCTAAAATATTAGTAGAGAATTGAAAATTAATTCCTGTGAGGATAAAGATATTTCCTTGTGAGATAACAACCATTGTGTTACAATTATCCGTGGTGGTTTATGCTTTAAGTCATGTGAAAAGCAATTATGTACATGAACAGCAGAGCCGATACCGCACAGTGATTGCAGACTTGGAACATGTATTGGTAAAAATCAGGTAAACTCTATGAAGAAATTGACAATAATGGGACATACTTTGACTGGAGGACAGGAGTATGACAATCGAAGAAATTGTACACGGCGAATCAAAAAATGTTGAGTTCAAGGTAAGTTTACCAAAGGATTCTACAAAATATACAAAAACCATTATAGCCTTTGCAAATACGCAAGGCGGTCGTCTGGTTATAGGAGTAGAAGATAAGACACGCAGCATTACAGGGGTGGATGACGATTCTGTTTTTCAACTTATGGACAGCATTGCGAATGCTGTTGCAGACTCCTGCACACCGCAGATTGTTCCAAATATAGAATTACAGACGATTGATGAGAAGCATGGGGGACTGGAATACGAAGGATAAAACAGGCGGCTGAACAGTATGGACTTCCAGCCCCGGATATTCAGGTTTTTGACGATATGTTTCGCGTAAATCTCTATCGTAGACCACTATCAGAAATATCAGATGATAGTGACAAAACATCAGAGAAGCATCGGAGAAACATCGGAAACGGTTCGGAGAAGATTTAAACGACACACAGAGAAAGATATTGGCGCTTTTGTCAGTGGATGCAAAACTTTCCGCCGCAAAGCTGGCGGAACAGGTTGGAGTGTCCGGTAGAAATGTTGAAGTAAATATCAAAAAATTGAAAGAGCGCGGAATACTCATTCGCTGTGGCTCTCCTAAGAGCGGACATTGGAAAATTATAGATAAGAAACCGTTGGATTGAGGTAAAGCGGAATCGAAGAGAGGTGGCATGGTTGAAAAGATGTGTGCAGGTGCTTGTGTCAGTGCTTTGCCTGGTGTTGGTAATGGGAGCAGGAAAGAGGTTCCTTTCAGAGTGGACGGACAGTAATGGCGGGCAGGGGAATGTTCACAACGGCTTTTGGGGAAACGGGGACTCCTCGCTTCTGGAGGCTCGCCGGGAAGAATTTACATCGGGATTTTCGGAGGAAGCGAAGACAGCCTTTGAGGGAGCAGCCGGCGTGATGAAAGTATATAGAACGCTTGACAATCAGTGGTTTCTGGCGGAGAATATGATAGATTTCAGTCAGGTACTGACGGGAGAAACAATCTATGTGGTTCCCGGTTCTGCCAGAGGAATCGACGGCCCGAAAGAGGATGGAGCATATGCTGTCTATACATTGGACGAAAATGGCATGGCCTGGGGGATGGGAGCTTCCATTTCCGAGGGTGATATGGTTCCCAGCCAGTTCCATGGACTGACATATGATATCATTGAAGAGGACTTGGCGGGAATTGACTATGAAGACTATATCATTACACAATCTGCCCGGTTATATACGGTGTTCGTCTGGGCCAGATGCGGGGAGGAGGATGTGTTTGTGACTTATCCGGCCCGCCCGGAATTCCTGGGTCTGGAGAACAGAGGGCGGTATACTCTGGAAGAGCTGAGGTATATTTTGGCGGAGGCGTATTATAATTCAGGGGAATAACGAGGAGATAAAACCAGAAATTTTTATATTACAGGAAAGTCCGTCGTCAGATGGTTATGGAATCAGAACAATACCGAAGGCACTTTTTTATCAGCTTATAGAGAATGGAGGGTATATATCTCATGGATTGTAAAGAAGCGGCCAACCTGTTTGAAGACAGTACCAAAATAGAAGTCACCCAAATAGAACGCTGCGGCGTTGGCATTGCCAACTATGTTTTTATTGTCACTGCCGTCGCCGAAAAGTTCATTCTCAGATGCAGCAGAGAGGAAGATGCATATAAAGATACCATTTACTGGCTTAACAGGCTGTCCGCATGTGAAATACCGATACCCGTCGTCCTGTCTCAGGGAAAATACAGGAATTATTTTTATCTGATTCTCTCTTATATCCGTGGAGACGATATTGGAAATGTCTATTCGTTGTTAAATGACAACGAGAAAAGGCAGATTGCCAGAGAGGTGGTTGCCATACAGCGAAGGGTATCAAAACTCGATATTGTAACAGATGCGGAGTGGACATGGAACCGCGTTGTGGATGAGATGCTGGACCGGGCGGAGGAGAGAATAAAAAGGAAACAATATTTTGATATCAATAAAATAGATATCCTGAGAACTCTGAAGCAGGAAATACAGGAATATCTGGATAAAGTTCCTCCCACACCATATCTGGATGACATCAGTACAAAAAATTTACTGATTTATGAGGGCAGATTATCCGGGATAATCGATATTGACTGGATGGGGTTTGGCGACATGCTTACCTTTGTGGCAATGACGAAAGTCGCGTTGCTTAATATGGATCTGGATACCAGATATGTTGATTATCTGTTGGAGGAAATGCAGCCGGACGGGATAGAGTATAAAGCTTTTGTATTCTATTGCCTGATGTACTGTGTGGATTTCATGGGGGAAAGAGGCATGCGGTTTCTGGACAAGACGATTCCGGTAAATGAGAGTATAATCCGGAGATTGAATGATATTTTTGACATTTTTATGGAGGAATGGAATCGTTCCATGCGTGTGGCAGATGCAGGAAAATTTTCGATACAGAATGTCGGAAATATACAAGACACAGTTTCCCAATCATAGTATGATGATGTAACAGAGTATCCATTATGGATGGAAACATCGTATGGGAACCATTACAAGATATGAAAAAGGTTACAAGAATTTACAGGAGGGTAAAATGGAGAAAAAGAAGATCGAGGTAATCCCATATCTGGAATTTAAGGGGAACTGTGAGGAGGCAATTCATGCCTATATTGAAGCATTTGGCGGCGAAATTTATGGAATGTCCCGTTTTTCTGAGAACACGGCTGACACACCGGATTTGATCGGAAAAGTAATGCATGTGGAGTTTGCCATCGGTAATACCCATATGGCGGCAGGCGATGGCGGTGGCTATGGGGGAGCAAAGACCGGTATAAAGCTGATGATTCATATGGACTCAGAGGCGGAAGCGTTACATGCTCTGTCTGTATTAGCGGAAGGCGGAACCATACTTGCACCGTTACATCCACATCCGGAACCGGATGATGGCGGGTGCGGTTCTCTTGTGAAAGACCGTTTTGGCTATACGTGGATTATTACATGTCCAAATCCGGCTAAGCAGTAGGAGCAGAATCAATCTTCATATTGACAACTGACATATATCCTGTTAGAATTACACAAAATAAAGGAAAGATAAGCCCATGATTAAATTCTCAATTATCATGAACAGAATGAACCAGCAACAGCAGCTTATTGTCAAAATTGACAACGGGCTTTTTGAGCTGTGTTCGTAACAAGTGTCTTATCCTGGTTAATCCGAACCAAACGGTCGAAAGCTCGATACGAGTTTTTGGCCGTTTTTATTATAGGAAAGTCCGTTGCCAGATGGACATTCCACTACTTGATTTTATTGGAAAGGGGGTATACTATGCCGGAACAGTCAGAGCTTCCCCAGCAAAAAGGGAAGCAAATAATACCTGAAATAAATAACAGAAAGGATCAAAACAATATGATATGTAAACGGTTAACTTCAAATGAACGCCCCACATTTCCAAAGCGGGCCGTTATTACGGCAGGTATGCCCTATGGAAATAAAAATCTACATTTCGGGCATGTAGGCGGTATGTTTGTACATGCGGATATTTTTGCGCGGTTTTTAAGAGACCGAATCGGAAAAGACAATGTTATCTTTCTTTCGGGAACAGACTGTTATGGTTCTCCCATCATGGAAAGCTATCGGAAGCTGCAGGAAGCAGGGTATGAAGGGACTTTGGAGGATTATGTCTGTGTCAACCATGAGAATCAGAAGAAAACTCTGGAGAGCTATGGTATCAGTTTGGACTTCTTCGGAGCATCGGCTCTGGGAGAGGCAGGTTCGATTCACAGGCAGGTATCAGCGGAAGTATTTTATACTTTATACAAAAATGGATATATGAAGAAAATGTCCATGCCTCAGTTTTATGACGAAGAGAAAAAGATGTTCTTAAACGGAAGACAGGTAACGGGGAAATGCCCCATACCGGGATGCGCTTCGGAAAAAGCATATGCCGATGAGTGTTCCCTGGGACATCAGTTTCTGCCTTCGGAACTGATAAATCCCGTCAGCTGCCTGTCCAATAAAAAGCCTGAACTCAGAGATGTGGAGAACTGGTATTTTGATTTGGAATCTTGTATTCCTGCAATAAAGGAATATAATGATTTCCTGCGGAGAAATACAAATACGCGCAAGTATCAGCTGGAAACAGTAGAAGAATTTTTGAAAAAGCCCTTGCTATATGTACCGAGAAAGTATATAAGTGACCTGGCGGAATTGGCCGCAAAGCTGCCCCCTCATAACTGCGTCGACGAGGAGAAGAAACCCTCCGTCGTGTTTGAATTTGAAAATCTGGAGGACCGTGACAAGGCGAAAAATGTTTTGGATGCCAGAGGTATTCATTATACTTCCGGAAAGACGCTTGTTCCTTTTCGGCTGTCCGGCAATGTGGAATGGGGTGTGCCATTCCCGGAGTGTGAAGGCTTAAAAGACCTGACCTTCTGGGTGTGGCCGGAATCGCTGTGGGCACCCATTTCCTTTACTTTAGCCTGTTTGAAAGAGCAGGGGAGAGAGGACGAATTATCCAGGTGGTGGCATGATGAGGAATCTACAGTTTATCAGTTTATCGGGGAAGATAATATTTATTTCTATGCCATTGCCCAGACAGGGTTATTTACAGGATTACAGGTTCCCAAAGGGGAAGTGCCGGATATGGAGGCAGTACACTTATCTCACATCATAGCCAACAGGCATTTATTGTATATGGATACAAAAGCCAGCAGCAGTTCCGAAGTAAAGCCTCCCACGGCGGATGAATTGCTGAATTATTACACGAAGGATCAGCTGCGGATGCATTTCATGAGTCTGGGGCTGTCTTCCAAAAGCGTCGGCTTTAAACCGCAGGTATTTATGAAAAAAGAAGACAGGGTTGGCATGGATATGGTTCTGAAAGATGGTAATTTAATCACCAATGTGTTCAACCGGCTGATCCGGACCTGTTTCTATGCCATTCAGAATAATTACGGCGGGAAAATCCCTGAGGGGGATGTGAGCGATGAAATAAGACTTATGACAGAGAAAGCAGTTCTTGAATATGAGCGTTTTATGTATAATCATGAGTTTCATCGCATCTCTTATGTTTTAGATGATTTCATCCGGGGAGTGAACAGGCGTTGGGTAAACAATGTAAAGATTGCGGATGCCACAGATGATGCGGAACTCAGAAAGCAGCTTGTGATTGACTGTTTTTATGCCTGTAAGGTTATGGCAATCCTGATTCATCCAATTGCACCGGAAGGATGTGAAATGTTCAGAGAATACCTGAATGTGGGAGAAGAATTGTGGGATTGGAGTCATATATTTGAGCCGGTTTCCTTTTATATTGCAGACTTGGAGAATCATAAACTGAAGTATCTGGAACCGAGAGTGGATTTCTTTAAAAAGCATGACTGCCAGCTGGCGGAAATGTAAGGAATAAAAGAGATTTCATGAAAAAAGGAGTGTTTATAAGTTTAAATTGATATAACAGGAAATGATATTGTGATAATCCCTTTCATGTGGTATAATATGGAAATGTAAGGATATATCAAATAAACAGATATGGAGGGAAATACCATGCCACAATTTATTTCTTCAATCGTGTCCGCCATAGGCTCCGGAGTCTGGTCGGTGATCAGCGCCGTCCTGATTCTTGTGATTGCCTTCGTGGTGGCAAGTATCGTGAAGTCTCTGGTTCTGAAGCTGCTGGGAAAGGGAAAGATAGACCAGTTTTTGGGAAAGCTTGACTCTTCGGAGGGCGATGCCGGAAGCACGAAGCAGTTCATTGGAAAACTTGTCTATCTGTTGGTTTTCCTGCTCTTTGTGCCGGGAATCTTTTCGGCGCTGGGAATGCGGGAGGTTTCTTCTCCCATCACTAACCTGCTGAACAACGTGTGGGGATACGTGCCCAACATCGTGGCGGCGGCCATCGTGCTGATCATAGGATGCTTCATCGCAAAGCTGGTTCGCCAGCTGCTGGCGCATCTGTTCGATAAGCTCAACGTGAACAAGCTGCAGGAGAAGGCCGGCATCGAGGTGGCCAACACCGATAGGCTTTCCAACACGCTGGCCTATATCGTGTATGTGCTGATTCTCATTCCCATGATCGTGATGGCCCTTGATGTGCTGAAGATCAGTGTGATCTCTGATCCGGCGGTACATATGCTGAACCTGATCTTTGCCTTTATCCCCAACATTTTCATCGGCCTGGTCATCATTGTCATCGGCTGCATGATCGGCAAATTTGTGGGACAGATCGTGACCCGCCTGATTGCGTCCGCAGGGCTGGATGCCAAGCTTACGAAGCTCCTTGAGGACAACAATAAGCACTCCTTCTGCCTGAGCAAGTTCGTGGGCGGCGTGGTTTATGCGGTTGTGGTGATCTTCTTCGCAGTGGAGGGTGTAAACGTCCTGAAGCTGGAGGTGCTGACCAACATCGGTGCGGCGGTCATCAGCTATATGCCTGCTGTCCTGAGCGCCATATTGATTCTGGTGCTGTGCTTCATCGCAGGAACCGTGGCTGAAAAGGCTCTTCGCAAGAACGGCTTCAAAAGCTATGCGGTGGTTGCAAAGTGTGCCATCCTCGTAGTGGGTGCATTCATGGTTCTGAGCCAGCTGGGTATCGCAGCGGATATCGTGAATACTGCCTTCAGATTGCTTG
>CAQUWW010000009.1 GCA_948896875.1 uncultured Acetatifactor sp.
CGATTACCTCCACAAAGGCGGACCGTGTGGCATTGTTCGTGAACTTGCTCCAGAAGAATACGGAGATGGCGAATCTGTTCGCTTACGGTGTGGAAGGCACTGACTATGAGCTGATCGACGGCAAAGTGTCCAAAATCAATACGGAAGAGCTCTTCTACGAGTGGATGATTTACAACGTGAAGATTTCCAGCCCCACCACGGCATACACCGATGAGTTTATGGAGGTCTACAAGAATTGGGATGACAAGGCTCTGCCCGCTCTGAGCTTCGGATTCAACATTGATTATTCCAATGTCCAGACCGAGAAGGCACAGATTGACAGTGTGTGGGAAGAGCTTGCGACACCTATGCTGGCAGGCCTGAAGGATTACGACTCCAACATTGAGGAGCTGAAGGCAGAACTGAACAAGGCCGGCTGGGATACCTATATGGCGGAGATCCAGAAACAGTTTGACGCGCATCTGGCGAAATAAACAGGATGTGAAAAATAAAGTGTGATTGACAGGGAACGGCGGCAGTGCGGGAACGTGCTGCCGCTGTTTTGGTAAGCAGTTTATTATTTTATGATGGTATGTTCAGCAATATAGCAGTTATAAAATATGAGTGAAATCAGGCATATACATTGAAGATTTACCGAATGTTGTATATAATAACAAAAAGGGTGAAATAGGCAGAAGGGCGGCGATAAAATTGTTTTTTGAATATGCGGAACCGGAGAAGTATGGCATTCCTTCCGGGGCAGTGAGAGAATTTGAAGATCGTCTGGCGCGTCTGGGAGTACGGATGCACGGATTCCTGCTTCTGTGCGGGAAGGATATTGTGGGAGAAAGGTATTACGCGCCTTACGGGCCGGATACTCTGCACAGAATGTATTCCATTACCAAAAGCTTTACTTCCATGGCTGTGGGGCTTTTGCTGAAGCAGGAGAAGATTGCGCTGGAGGATTCTATCTGCGATTATTTTCCGGAGATGCTTCCGGAGGGAGGAACGCATCCCTGGTGTCAGGAGATGACCATAAGGGATATGCTGACCATGGGTACCTGCTATGCGTCTACTACCTTTAAACGGTATGAGGGTGACGGATGGGTGGAATCCTTTTTCCGGGTGAAGCCGGATCATGTGCCGGGAACGGTTTTTTCCTATGATACATCTTCCTCCCATGTGCTGGCGGCGCTGGTGGAAAAGCTGACGGGCATGGATATGCTGGATTTCCTGCGCAGGGAAGCGCTGGACCGGCTGGGATTCTCCCGGAAAGCGTACATCCTGAAGGATCCTCAGGGAGTATCTCAGGGCGGAAGCGGGCTGGTATGTACTTTGCGGGATGTGGCAAAGGCGGCCTGGCTGTGCAATCAGTATGGCGTGCTGGATGGAGAGGAGGTTTTACCATCAGACTACATGCGGCAGGCGACGGCAAATCAAGTGCCTACAGATCTGCAGCCGGTGCTGGATGAGCAGGGAGGATATGGCTATATGTTCTGGATGCCGCGGGCGAAAAGCTCGTGGAGAACGGGGGCAGAGACCAGGGAACATTGCGATGGATTTACAATGTACGGCATGGGAGGGCAGCTTGCATTGTGCTTTCCGACATTGGATTTCTGCCTTGTGACCATGGCAGATACCATTGGCAATTCTTCGGGGCTGCAGATGATATATGACAGTTTTTATGATATCCTTTTTCCCGAGATATATCATAGAAGCAGTGACAAAGGCGGACCGCACAGGGAAGATCATAAAGCGGCAGTTCCCTGCAGCGGGAATGGAAGAAAAGCGGATACGGATGGAGAAGACGGCGGCAAAACAGGATTGTGCCAGGGGACAGAGTGGTATCGCTTTTATGAGAATGCTATAGGATGGAAGTGGGTGGAATTTGATTGGAACGGGGGAAAAATCCGTTTCGAACACCCGGATGGGATGCAGGAGCTGTCTTTTGGTATGGACAAGTGGTATAGACAGACATTTCCCGGGACCGGCTATCTGTGCGAGTGCAGGGGATTTTGGAAAAAGGGACACTTTCTGCTGCATTGTTTTGTCACAGACGAGGAACAGGGGCATGTGAGTATGGATTTTGCATGGAAGGATGAACGGCTCAGTGTGCGGCTGGTGAGTACAGGAGAACCATTTTTAAAGTACTATAAGGGAACCGGCTCCGCACGACGGAGCGCCTGATTCCGTACTGTTGCCGGCAGGATTGTTGACTTGCGACCTATGGTGCGGAACATGGAAAACAGAAGCAACAGAGGGAAGGTGTGGCAGGAAGGAAGTCAGGAGGAAGGCGGAGAAGAAAATGGATAACGAGAAGCTGATAGAGGACATTCTGAATCATCTGGACCAGGAGACACAGATGGGGGTGGTGCGTATGAGTGTGGAGATGGACGAGGAAAAAAGCGTTCACGGAGAGGTTTCTCACAAATGCTGTAATATGTATGGTCGGCCTGCAAATGAGACGGTGGGTTTGTTGGACTGCTATACGGATATGAATGCGGGAAGGCCGGACAACGAGAGGTAAGGAGACAAAGCTGATAACAGGAGAAGAGACAGAAAATGAGACTGATAGTGGGAGAAGGCGGACAATTTGATAAAATAGGAGAAGCGCTGAAATATGCACAGAGCTGTGAAGACGAGGAAAGGATCCTGCATATTTTGCCAGGTACTTATTATGAAAAGCTTGAAGTCAGACTGGAAGGTCTGATTTTGGAGGGAGAGAGCGCGGAGGATACGATTATTACTTATGGCGATTATGCCAATGCGCTTATGCCGGACGGAGAGAAGAGAGGGACCTTCCGCAGCTATACCATGCTGGTGGATGCGCCCCGGGTCCGGCTTGAGAATCTGACCATTGAAAACAGCGCGGGACCTCAGAATATTGTGGGACAGGCCATTGCCCTTTATGCGGAAGGAGAAGGAATTGTGGTAAAGAACTGTAGACTGCTGGGGGCGCAGGACACACTTTTCACAGGACCGCTTCCTCCGAGGGAAGTGGAGCCCAGTGGTTTCCGGGGACCGAAGGAGTTCGCGCCCCGGATAAACGGCAGGCAGTATTATGAGAACTGCTATATCTGCGGAACCGTGGACTTTATATTTGGAAGCGCAACCGCCTATTTTGAGAACTGTACTTTAGAATCTCTTCCGCGGCAGGAAGGCTATGTCACAGCTGGCTCTTCGCCGGAGGGACAGAAGTACGGGTATGTATTTTCTCATTGCCGCTTTGTGGGAGGAGCTTCGGAGAATAGCATTTATCTGGGGCGGCCCTGGCGGGATTATGCGAAGACTGTGATTCTGAATTCTTATCTGGGAGCCCATATCCGGCGGGAGGGGTGGCATGACTGGAGAAGAGAACGGGCGCATGATACGACTTTTTACGCGGAATACCACAATGAAGGGCCTGGTGCGGAGGGAGAAAGAGTTTCCTGGGCACATATGCTGACGGATGAGGAGGCGCGGGAATACACAATGGAAAGGGTCTTTGCGGGTGACAGTCCTGCGGAGGAATCAAAGCACTGTGAAAGAAAAGGAGAGGAAGTACAGTGAAGAAAATTATATGGGTGGGGGATTCCACAGTAGCCTTCAATCAGGCGGATACGTATCCTCAGACAGGGATTGGACAGGAATTTGACCGGTATTGCAAAAGGGATTATCTGGTATTGGATTATGCGAAGAATGGCAGGAGTTCCAAAAGCTTTTACAACGAAGGTCTGTTTGGGCCTGCGCAGGAAATCATGGAGAGAGGGGACTTTCTTTTTATTCAGTTTGGACATAACGATGAGAAGCCGGATGAAGAGAGGCGCACGGAGGTTGCTACCACATTTCCGGAATATCTGATGAAATATGTGGATGCGGCCAGGGAGAAGGGGGCGTATCCGGTTCTGATTACGCCGCTGTCCCGGAGATTGTTTCAGGAGGATGGCACCATTCAGAACAGTCACGGTGCGTATCCCGCCGCAGTGATTGCGCTGGGCAGCAGGGAAAATGTGCCTGTGGTGGACCTGACGGAGAAGAGTCGCATGCTGTACGAGAGCACCGGAGAGGCGGCCAGCAGGAAGTGGTTCATGTATTTTCCGGCCTGGACCTATGAGAACTATCGGGAGGATATGAAGGACAATACACACCTTCACTACGAGGGCGCGGTGAGAATGGGCGCTCTGGTGGCAGAGGGATTGCGGGAACTGGGTGGAGTCTATGCGGAGATTCTTGCATAGGTTATTTTGTTGTATTATAACATAAACAGTATAATGAGGAGAAAAAGATGGAAAAAAAGAATGTGGAAAAAATGTGGATCGCCGATCAGGGGGACGGAACCTACCGCAACCCTATCCTTTACACGGACTATTCGGATCCGGATGCAATCCGTGTGGGGGAAGACTACTTTATGGTGGCTTCCAGCTTCAGCAACGCGCCGTCAGTGCCGCTGCTGCATTCCAGAGATCTGGTGAACTGGAAGGTGGTCAATTATGTCATGGACAGGCTGCCCTATGAGCGGTATGATAAGCCGGCTCATGGCTGCGGCGCCTGGGCACCATCCATTCGTTACCACGAAGGGGTTTACTATGTATATATTCCTTACCCGGATGAAGGAATCCTGATGTGCCGGACCAGAGATCCTTTCGGAAAATGGGAGGATCCGGTGTGTGTGAAGAAAAATATCGGCTGGATTGATCCCTGTCCTTTGTGGGATGACGACGGGAAGGCCTATCTTGTGAACGGTTTTGCCAACAGCCGCATCGGCTTTAAGAGCGCATTGTATATCTCTCCCTTGAGTCCGGACGGGACTACCGTTCTCGGCGGCGGGGAGGACGGCCGTTTTGTCTATGACGGTCATGTCACCCAGCCCACTATCGAAGGCCCGAAGCTTTACAAGAGAAACGGATATTATTACATATTTGCACCGGCAGGCGGGGTGAAGACGGGATGGCAGACCGTGCTGCGCTCCCGCGATATTTATGGACCTTACGAAGAAAAAATTGTCATGCGCCAGGGGAACAGCCCTGTCAACGGACCTCACCAGGGGGCCTGGGTGGACACGCCTCAGGGAGAAGACTGGTTCCTGCATTTCCAGGATGTGGGAAACGCGGGCAGGGTCGTGCACTTACAGCCCATGCGCTGGGTGGATGACTGGCCGGTAATCGGCGTGGACGAGGACAACGACGGCTGTGGAGAGCCGGTGATGCAGTACAGGAAACCGGCCACGGGAGCAGAGAAATCCCAGCTTCCGGATGCACCGGAGGACAGTGACTTTTTCGATGGAAAAGAGCTGGGACTGCAGTGGCAGTGGAATGCTAATTATAAGAAGGAATGGTATTCTCTGGATGGAAATGGACTGACCTTATCCGCACAGAAGGTGGAGGAAGGCCTGCCGCTGTGCGATGTGCCCAATCTGCTTCTGCAGAAATGGCCTGCGCCGGAATTTGCAGTTACGGTCTGCCTGCATCTGGAGGCCATGGAGGATGGAGACGTGTGCGGTATGATTTCTCTGGGAGGCCGTTATGACAGTATCCTGGTCTGCCGCAGGAATGGGAAGCTGACGCTGCATCAGAGAATCGGACTGTTTGAGACCAGAGAAGAGACGGAGACGGAGCTGGAAGCTTTGGCCGGAGATACACTGTACATCAGAATGCGCGTGGAGAAGGAAAGCAGGATATCCTGGGAAGCCGGTGACAGCGAAGAAAATCTGCAACCGGTGGGAATCGTGACAGAAGCCCTGCCCGGCAGATGGGTGGGCGTGAAGTCCGGCCTGGTTGCCATGCATAAAGGAGAAGGCAGCTGCGGCAAGCTGGTGGCAGAGGGCTTTGTGTACGGGGCATAAAGCGCATTGTGACGGAACTTTAATAGGAGAAAAACCAATGAACAGAATATATAACAATCCGGTGCAGAGGGGCTTCTTCCCCGACCCGTCCGTGATTCGGGTGGGAGACGATTATTACATGGTGAATTCCAGCTTCCAGTATTTCCCGGCGATTCCCATATCTCATTCCAGGGACATGGTGCATTGGCATATCATCGGCCATGTCATTGCCAATTCCGAGTGGCTGGATATCAGTGATATCCGGGATTCTCACGGAATCTGGGCGCCGGATATCTCTTATGTGGATGGGAAATTTTATGTGTTCGCCACCCTTCGGCTGAATGCGGATGGAAAACGGGACAACAATGTGATGCGGCGTCAGCTGGTGATGGTATCCGACAGGCCGGAGGGCCCTTACAGCAAGCCTGTCTGTCTGGAGGTGGATAATATCGATCCCTCTCATTTCGTGGATACTGACGGCAGGCGGTATATGATCACGGCAAACGCGGCGCAGGCGGTGCCGCTTTCGGAGGACAGTCTGAGGCTTGCGGGAGAGAGTCGTACCGTGTGGAACGGAACCGGGGAGCGTTGCTCGGAGGGGCCCCATGTTCTGAAAAAAGGAGATTATTACTATGCCATGGTGGCGGAAGGGGGAACCGGTTACGGACATGGCATCAATGTGGCCAGGAGCAAAGAGCTGTTCGGAGAATACGAAGAATCGCCTTATAATCCCGTAATGCGCCAGAAAAATCCCAATGCTCCTATTCAGCGGGCGGGACATGGAAAGCTGGTGCAGGATCAGAACGGCCAGTGGTGGTGCTATTATCTCTGCGGCCGGCCTAACGGCGGGAACTATACGACTGTTGGGCGGGAGACAGCTCTGGATCCGGTGCAGTGGACGGAGGACGGATGGTTTACCGTGAACGGGGGTAAAGGTCCCAGCCTGGAGCAGGCGGCGCCGGAGCTTCCTGAGTGTGTGTATGAGCGGAATCTTTTTGACGATTTCAATGAAGAGAAACTGAATCCGGAATGGGAGTTCGTGCGCAATCCTGACAACGGCTCCTGGTCCCTGACGGAGCGGCCCGGATTTTTCCGGATATGGACCAGAGACGGACAGCTGAACGAAATCCGCGCGAAGAATACGCTGCTTCGGCGGGAGCAGGAGCTTTCCTATCAGGCGGAGACAAAGGTGGAATTTTATCCGGACAAAAATGGTGAACAGGCCGGACTTACCTGCTATTACAGCACAGCGACCTATGCCAGATGTGCCCTGTGCTATGAGGAGGGCAGGAAAATTCAGCTGGTAATCAACCGCAACCGCGGAGAAGAGCTGATTGCCGAAGTGCCGGATGTGAGAGAATGTCCCGTTTATATCAGAGTGGATGTGAAAGGACTGACCAGAACCTTCTTCTACAGCTATGACGGGGAGGACTGGATGGAGATAGGAGTGCTGGAGAACTGTATCTATCTCTGTGACGAAGGTGTGCCCGACGACCGCAAGCGCCACACTGGCACTCTGGTGGGAATCTATGCCAACAATGGGGGATGCGGCAGCAGGAAAGCGGCAGATTTTGATTATTTTAGATATAACGATTGAAAACTGACAATAAAAGATGGGTGAGAATCAAATGTGTGGACATTTACAGTAGCATAGTTATTGATTAACTCATGGAGAATTTCCAGTAGTAGCCCAGTGATTTGGACTATTGCGGGTATAACAAATAATGTGTTGGAAGCAAAAACGGGTGTCAATTTGTCTGATTCAGGTATAATATATAAAAATGCTTGATTAGTGTTGACAGAACATTTGTTCTATTATATAATAGCAATGTAGTTAAAAGGAGGAGCGTAATGTATTCAGCATTAGACATGGCAAAATATATTATTGATAAATGTACCAGAGAGGGGCACCCAATATCTAATTTACAGTTACAAAAAATACTTTATTATATCCAAAAAGATTTTTTGCAACAGGGGGTCAAGGCTTTTCCAGAGGAAATAGAGGCTTGGCAGTTTGGACCTGTTGTTCCGGAAGTATACAGGCAATATTGCGGATTTGGCGCTCTTCCTATCAGAATGCGTTATATGATTAGTCTGGAATCAGAGGATAGGAAAATTATTAATCCGTTAGTTGAGAAAAAGAGGATGTTAAATCCATGGGATATGGTAAGTGATACCCATTGTCCTGGAAAAGCATGGGATCTGATTTATAGAAATGGGCTGGGAGATCATGAAGTTATTCCACAAGAATTGATAAAAAGTAAGGGATAAGGGATGAGGATACTAAATGAACAGGAAAAAAGAGACTCACTGAATGAGGTCCTGATAGAATTATCTAAATCACAGGATATCTTAAGAGAACCAAAAGACAGAATTTCTTTTTTCATGCGATTGGAATCCATATATTATAACTATAATAAAGAAAAATTCCGTCACTATTACTCTGATATCTTTTCAACATTAACCTTAATTGACGGAGATTCCAGTATAGGAAGTTTAGACGTTTTAGCGCAAAATATTCAGACTATTAAAGACGGATATAAACCTAAGAATTTTGGTGACAATGGAGAAATTATTGATATCAGCAAGGAAATCGTAAAACTATACGATCATACAAATCTGGATATTGCGAGAATCAATTATACGAAAACGATGACAGATACAACTATGTCTGAATTAGCTAAGAATCGAGTACTTGTAAAAAATCTGGAAGAAAATGTTCAGACATCAGAGAATACATTAAAGGAATTGTCAGATCAAAATTTAAATAATTTCAAACAGTTGTCTGAAGATGTTCAAAGCAGGCAAGCAGATATGCAGAAAGAATATATCACTATTTTAGGAATATTTGCTTCAATTGTTTTGGCATTTACCGGAGGAATAGTGTTTTCAAGTTCAGTTTTGGAAAACATAGATAAGCCATCAATATATAGGATTACTCTGATTATCTTTATTATTGGTTTGATATTTTTTGATTTGATTTGGCTGTTGACTGATTTTATAAGAGAGGTTAATGGAAAAGAAAATGGAAAGAAATGGCCTTTGGTGTTCATTAATCTGATTTTGATTGGAGGAATTATAGGTGTATGTTTTTCATTTAAATTTGGATGGTTTCTTCCAATTTAGAAGCCTTAGAGAGGCATAAATGTTTGAATAATAAAAATGAAATGCAGAACAGAAGAGTATTAGAATAAAAAATGTGGGGTATGGTGTCTGCTATATCCCACATTTTCGGCTAATGAAAGGTAAAGGAATATAGTATTTCGTGCAAAACCGATAGACAAATAATTTTTGTTGGGGTATGATGAAAGAAAAATGATGGAAACCGTTACAAAATAATAGCAGGAGGTTACACATGAGCAGACTATGGTATGAGCAGGCAGCGACCTGCTGGGACGAGGCATTGCCCATCGGAAACGGAAGGCTGGGGGCCATGGTGTTCGGCAATGTAAGCAGAAAGCATCTGCAGCTGAATGAGGAGACCGTGTGGTATGGCGGCCCCAGGGACAGGCATAATCCGGATGCACTGAAGAACCTGGGAAAGGTGCGGCAGCTGATTTACGAGGGAAAAATTGGAGAGGCGGAGGCATTACTGAAATATGCGTTCTCGGGAATGCCTCAGAGTGAGAGGCCTTATCAGAGTCTGGGTGACCTGTGGATAGATATGAAGGGAGCGAAAGGGTCGGCGGAGGACTACCGGCGGGAGCTTTCTCTGGAAGAGGCCACGGCAACCGTCTCTTACCGCATAGGAGATAAGACCTGTAAGGAGAAATATTTTGTGTCTGCGCCTGCCGGCGTTCTGGCAGGGGAGATCAGCGTCTGTGGAGGAACCGTGTCGCTGGATATCATGCTGGAGCGGGAGCGATTCTACGAGAAGGTGGAAGGCGTGGGAGAGGATACGCTGCTGTTGAAGGGCTGTCTGGGAGACGGAGGACTGGATTTCCGTATCGCCTGCAGAGTCCGTGCGGAAGGAGGAACAGTGAGCCGTATCGGAGAGCACTTGCTGGTGAGAGATGCCCAAAAGGTATTCCTGTATCTGAGCGGGGGGACTCCCTTCTGGCAGATTCAGCAGGACAGGAAGGATGTGCCGGATGAGGATATTCGACTGACAACCCGGGAGAGGCAGGAGTACGCTGCCTGTCTGGAGCGGGAGCTGCTGGACAGGCTGGAGGAAGCGGCGACAAAGGGCGTGGATGCGCTCTGGCGGGAGCATGTGGAGGATTACCGCGCTCTGTATGGAAGAGTGGAGTTGGAGCTTCCGGAGGACAGGGAATTGGAGGCACTGCCCACAGACCGGCGGCTGGAGCTGGTGAAGCAGGGCGGCGTGGACACCGGCCTGGTGAAGACTTATTTTGATATGGGACGGTATCTGCTGATTTCCAGCAGCCGTCCGGGGACTCTGCCCGCCAATCTTCAGGGAATCTGGAACGGGAATATGAAGCCCCCCTGGGATTCCAAATATACGATTAATATTAATGCGGAAATGAATTACTGGCCGGCGGAGGTCTGCAATCTGGGAGAATGTCATGAGCCGCTTTTTGCGCTGTTAAAGAGACTTCTGAAAAACGGGCGGCTGACGGCGGAGAGAATGTACGGCTGCAGGGGATTTGTGGCTCATCACAACACGGATATCTGGGCAGATACGGTGCCCCAGGACCTCTACATACCGGCTACCTACTGGGTCATGGGCGGAGTCTGGCTCTGTACTCACATCCGGATGCACTATGACTATAACCGTGATATCCGCTGGCTGGCAGAGATGGTGGACGTGCTGGAGGGAGCCGTATTGTTCCTCGAGGATTTCCTGGAGGAAAAGGACGGAGAATATCTGATCTGTCCCTCCGTTTCCCCGGAAAATACTTACATCATGGAGGATGGAACCAAAGGGAGAATCTGCGTCAGCTCCACCATGGACAATCAGCTGCTGAGACAGCTGCTGCAGGATTATCTGTATGTGATGAAGGAACTGCGGGGAAATGGAGTCCTGGAAGAGACCGACGAGCGCAGGGCTGTCATGGAGAAGGCGGAAGAGATTCTGGGCAGCCTGCCCGGGGAGCAGGTGGGCAGACATGGACAGATTATGGAGTGGCGCAGGGATTACGAGGAAGCGGAACCGGGTCACCGCCACATTTCTCAGCTGTATGGCCTGCATCCGGGAAGGCAGATCACAGCAGACGGCACGCCGGTGCTTGCCGAGGCGGCCCGCAAGACCTTGGAGAGAAGGCTGCAGTACGGAGGCGGTCACACAGGCTGGAGCTGCGCCTGGCTGGTGAATCTGTACGCAAGGCTCTGGGACGGAGAGAAGGCCTGGGAGATGGTGCGGAAGCTTCTGGGGAATTCTACTACCCCGAATCTGCTGGATAGTCACCCCATGGGGCGGGGAAGCGTATTCCAGATCGACGGGAACTTCGGCGCCTGCGCGGGAATCCTGGAAATGCTGGTGCAATGTGACGAGAGGAGAGCTGCGCTGCTTCCCGCCTGTCCAGAGGTGTGGAGAGAAGGCAGGGTGAGCGGCGTAAAATTACAGGGAAATGCCCTTCTGGATATGAAGTGGAAGGACGGCCGCGTTACGGAGTGCAGGATCAGAGCTTTGAGCGATTGGACGCGGACGCTGAAATGGAACGGGAAGGAGCGGGAGATCTGCCTGAGGGCCGGGGAAGAAGTGAAGCTGGAAGGCTGAGAGAAAGGCAACCTTTAAAAAGTCGAACCAATATACTTTTCCGGGCAAAGGGGCTTTTTAAAAGCCCCTTATATTCAGATTCCGGCCTGAATAATTCTATAAAGCCTGTCAGATCATACCTTCTTTCAACACATCATGGTCACACAACACCTTCTCGATTACGGTTCCTTTGATGAAATGGAGGAGCGGCTTTTTCAGTGCGTTTAAAGGACCGGGCAGTTCGATTTCCAGCGGAGACTTGCCGTCCATAAGCTTTACGCTGCTGTCCAGCAGCTCGCGGATGTCATAGACACTGCCCCAGACCTCGGGTACTCCTCTGTCCACGCCCAGCAGTCCGTATACGGCTTCCATGGCGGTACGCACGGAATATTCTGTGGTGAAGACTGTGTCTCTGGGGGTCTCTGCAAACTGTCCCAGGAAGGCGAAATTCACACAGCCGTCAGGAATGACATCGGGACGGTCGCCTTTGGTTCTGGGCATGAAGAAGGCGGTGATATAGGGCATCATGGTGGGAACGCAGACGGCGCTGTGCTCAGCCAGCTCAGGAATCTCTTCCACAGGCACACCCATATGATACAGCCATTCTTCCGTGATTTCTTTTCCCGTGCATTCCCGCATGGGCTTCTTCACATAATCGCCGGGTACATCTGTAAACAGGCCATACACCCAGACGCAGACTTTTTCTTTATCCTGTTCTTTGAACTGGCCCTGTCTGTTGATGGTCCAGCTTAAGAGCCAGGAGGAATCCTTACAGCTGACGATACCGCCGGTGACGACTCTGCCGCTTCTGGGGTCACGTTTGCAGATATCGGTGATGTAGGGCAGAATCTTATCGTCCAGAGTGGTGACAGTAGCGGATTCCCAGTTGGTCTTCGCCACATCGGAACAGAATTTTTCCGGATGGCCGAAAGAGGAATCCTGCCTGGCGATATTTTTCCACAGACTCCAGCAGCCGCTGGTGCGCACTTCCGCATCTCCGTTGGGGGCGTGATTCTGGTCGCCGTAAATGGTACCTTCCGTACAGCTTCCGTTGGTGACGAATACCAGGTCGTTCTCTGTGAGCATGATACCTTCTTCCACACCCTTGACCTTACATTCGATGGCTTTGGCCACCTTTTTTCCGCCTTCTTTTTCGAAGATAACATTGGTCACTTCCGTGTTGAAACGGAAATCCACCCCTGCCGCTTCCAGATATTTCTGCATGGGCAGAATCAGGGATTCATACTGATTGTATTTGGTGAATTTCAGGGCGCTGAAATCCGGCAGACCCGCAATGTGGTGGATGAATCTCTGGAAATACAGCTTCATTTCCAACGCGCTGTGCCAGTTTTCAAAGGCGAACATGGTCCTCCAGTACAGCCAGAAGGTGGAATCGAAGACTTCTTCATCAAATACATCCTCGATGGTTTTGTCGTACAGGTCCTCGTCTCTGGTCATGAACAGCTTCATGATTTCCATGCAGCCCTTCTGGCTTAAGTTAAATTTGCCGTCTGTGTGGGCATCCTGCCCCCGGTTCTCTGTGGCCCGGCAGAGGGAGTAGTTGGGATCTTCCTTATTCAGCCAGTAGTATTCGTCCAGCACGGACACACCGGGAGTCTCCAGGGAGGGGATACTGCGGAAGAGGTCCCAGAGGCACTCGAAATGGTTCTCCATTTCCCGGCCGCCTCTCATGATGTAGCCTCTGGTGGCATCATAGATGCCGTCGCAGGCGCCGCCGGCAATGTCCATGGATTCCAGAATGTGGATGTGGGAACCGGGCATCTGGCCGTCTCTCACCAGGAAACAGGCCGCCGCCAGGGAAGCCAGACCACTGCCCACAATGTACGCGTTTTTCTCTTCCACCCCTTCGGGCTTCCGGGGTCTTGCGAAGGCTTCATAGTTACCGTTGGTATAGTAGATGCCTTTGCTGTTCTTTTCATGCTTTCCGAGTTCCGTGTTGCGGTACTCTGCTTTCAAGGCGGAAGAAGCTGCTTTCTTTTGGGCTGTTGTCTGTGCCGCTTTATGTTTTTTTGCCGCGATTGCCGCCGCGCCTGCTCCTGCGGCCAATGCCGCCACGCCGAGTGTGAGATTTTTATTTTTTGCCATATGTTTATCCATCCTTTCCGAACTGTTTTTGTCCCGGAACGAACCGGGGATTTTGTGTTCCTTGTGAACATAAGAATAACGCGTCCGGATGGAATTTCCAATTTACAAACCGGGCCAAATGATAAAAAACTTATCATCCGGCCCGGTTTGATAAAAATGATTCTATTACTTTTGTGATTGTTCAAAATTATGGATGGAGTTTGCAATGTTGCCCCGCAGGACAATGCCGATTTTGCGTGTAATTTCCACATAATCCGCTTTCATACCCTGGGCAATCCAGTCCAGCATGATTCCAACGAATCCATACTTGTAAAATTCGGCGATGAAGGTCTTGTCCTCCTCTGCCAGCGGGATGTCCCCGCATTTCTCGTCCACAACCCTGGCAATCAGGCTGTAGGTGAGCTTGTAGAGATAGCTTTCGATTTTATCCTTACTGACACAGCGGTATACATTCAGAATAAAAGGCTTATTCTCCAGCACGGCTTCGAAGATCTGGCACAGCCCCTCCTGCCAGGTGTCATAGGTCTTCTTGTCCTGAAGCGCCCGCTTGCCGTCCTCCACACACACCCACTCCACCAGGTCATAGATGTCTTTGAAGTGGTAGTAGAAAGACATGCGGCTGATTCCGCAGTCGGCGGTGATGTCGCTTATGGTGATTTTATCCAGAGGCTTTTTCAGCAGAAGCTTTTTCAGGGAGGCTTCCAGCAGTTGTTTGGTTATGTTCGGCATATGGATTTTATTCCTTTCTGTGTTTCATGAAAGTATGGATAGAACGGGTTTACGCGGACAGGAATCCCTTCTCCAGCAGATTTCCGCAGATAGCCGCCATAACATCCGGGGCGGGCGGGTCCGGATGGTTCAGCCAGGTCTCGATGACGCCCACACAGCCGGACACGATGAAGGCTTCCAGATAACAGCCGTCCCCGGAGGCCAGCTTTGAAGTCAGAATGCTGTCCAATCGCTCCTGGACCAGGTCTTTCAGACGGTTCAGGAAGGCCAGGTCGCCGTGAGGTCCCATCATAACCCGGGCCGTTTCCCGATGGCGTTCCAGGAAGACAAAAACCTCGGAGAGTGTGGTCTGAGGAGAATGAATGGCAGAATCAGGCGTCAGCGTCCTGTCAATGATTCCCTGAAACTCTACAAAAAGTTCGTCTTCTATCTGCCGCAGCATGTCATGGACATCGCTGTAGTGCAGGTAGAAGGTGCCTCTGTTGATATCGACCAGATCGGACAGTTCTTTTACAGAGATATCCTGGACATCTTTTGTCTCCATCAGTTGTATCAGGCCCCGCAGCAACAGGGCTTTTGTTTTTCGGACTCTGCGGTCCGTTCTGCCATTTGCCATTTTGTCTCCCAATCCTTTTCAGCCATTTTCTCAATTATATTCCTTTTATGAGAAAAATCAACTGTTGTTGAATAATTGAGAAAAATATATTTATGAACAGCTGTACATAGAGCAGATGACAAAAGAAGGGTTGGGAAACAGATCTTTTTCTGGTATAATTTAAATGAAAACAGAAACCCTGAGACATAATTTTGCAGCTATATGAAAGGAACTGTGTGAATATGAAAATTACAATAGAACAGGCCAGACAATTTATTCTTTTGAAACAGGGATTACTGGGAAGTTACAGATTTACCGGCAAGCAGGGCGCGCTTGACTATGTCCGTCAGGCAGGCTGTATTCAATTTGACCCGGTTGATGTCTGCGGGAAAATGGCGGAGCTCACGCTGCAATCCAGGGTAAAGGGTTTTACGAAAAAGCATCTGGAGGAGCTGTTGTACAATGACAGGAAGCTGTTCGATTACCCGGACAAGCAGCTATCTATCATTCCCACCGAGAACTGGGCGTACTATAAACGCTACAGGACGGCGGCATTGGAAGGCGGGAAAAAGTTCGAGGGCCTGGGCGAGCTGGAGGAACAGGCGTTGAAATACATAAAAGAAAACGGACCTGTCAGCTCAGACGAGCTGCCGCTTTCAGGGAAAATGCACTGGCACTCCCATATTCACTGGAGCGGCGACTGGCATGGTGAATCCAATGTTTCCCGCTCGGTACTGGAACAGCTCTATTCTACCGGGGAGCTCATCATTCACCATAAAAAGGGCACCCGAAAATATTACGATATCGCCGAAGAACACATTCCCTCCGAAATACTACATGCGCCTGAACCGTTGCCGGATGATTTCGAGCATCAGAAATGGCGTATCACGCACAGAATCGGTGCCGCCGGGATGCTTTGGGATCGCTCCTCCGGCTATTGGAACAATGTCTGGGGGCTGACAACGGAGAACCGCCATCGTATCTTTCAGGTACTGAGGGAAGAGGGAATCCTGTCCCAGCTGACGGTGGAGAATCTGAAGGATACCTTTTATTATCTGACCGAGGATGCACCCCTGTTGAATCAGGTGCTGGCGGGAGAGAACCTGAAACCGCGCTGTGAATTGATTGCTCCGCTGGATCCATTTTTATGGGACAAGTTGTTTATTAAAACCCTGTTTGGCTTTGAGTACAGCTGGGAGATTTATACGCCGGCTGTAAAACGCAAATACGGGGCCTATGTTTTGCCCATACTTTATGGCAGTCGGTTTACAGGGCGTATTGAATGCATAAACGACCGGAAAACGAAAACGCTGGTTGTGAAAAACATCTGGTATGAAAATGGGGTGAAACAGACGAAAGCGCTGTCTGCCGCAGTGGAGAGATGCGTGAAACGTTTTGCAAAATTCAATGGGTGTGAGAATCTCCAATTCTAAACATTTCATAAATAATCAACATGTAATTATGGCAGTGTTCAAAAATACACATTCTGTGTAAATTTGTTCATTGCCATTTTCTTTCTTTTCAGTATAATTACTTTTTGGGATAGAAAATCAACGGTTGTCTAGTAATTGACAAACATATGAGTTATGGACAAAGATCGAGAGGCGGGATTTTTTATGGAAAAGGAAAAGAAAGATAATTCTTTTATGATGAAGCTTTCCACTTTGATTGTGGATAAAAGGAAGGGCTTCTATCTGGTCTTTATTCTGCTGATTTTGTATAGTGTGCTTTCCATGAACAGAGTAAAGGTCAACAATGATCTGACTTCCTATCTGCCGGGAACCACGGAGACCAGGCAAGGGCTTGATCTGATGGAGGAACAGTTTATTACATATGGGACGGCCCGGATCATGGTGTGCAATGTGACTTATGAAGAGGCGGAACGGCTGGCGGAACAGATTCGGGAGATGGACGGAGTCAGCATGCTGGATTTTGAGGACTCGGAAGATTTCTACCATGACATGGAAGCCCTGTTTAAGGTCACTTTTGCAGAGGAAGCGGGAGATGAGGCTTCCCTCTCTTATCTGAACAGTGTCCTGGAGGCCCTTTCCGGCTATGATGTGTATTATTCTTCCGATATCGGGCAGGAAGAACGGGATGCGGCGGATCTGAGTAATGACATGATTGTCATATTGCTGCTGGCAGGCGTGGTGATTGTGGCGGTGTTGCTGTTTACCTCCACCACCTATGCGGAGATTCCGGTATTTCTGATGACCTTTATTGTGGCGGCCATCCTGAATAAGGGGACGAATTACTGGTTCGGCACCATCAGCTTCGTCACGGATTCCATTGCGGTAGTGCTTCAGCTGGCCCTGGCGGTGGACTATGCTATCATTCTGTGCCATCGGTTTATGGAGGAGCACGAGGATAAGGATGCCAGAGAGGCGGTGATTGTGGCGCTGAGCAAGGCGATTCCGGAGATTTCTTCCAGCTCACTGACAACCGTGTCAGGTATGGTGGCCATGATGTTCATGCAGTTCAGGATTGGTTATGATATGGGCATCGTGCTGGCGAAGGCCATTCTGATGAGCCTGTTTTCAGTTTTTTTCCTGATGCCGGGTCTGTTGCTTACTTTTGCCAATGCTATAGATCATTCTCATCACAAAAGCTTTGTGCCCAATATTACGGTGGTGGGGAAATTCTGCGTGCACACAAGGTTTATCATACCGCCCCTGTTGGTGGCCGTGGTGATTGCGGGTGCCGTTTTGTCCGGCCGGGCGGATTATGTATATGACGTAAATACGCTGGAATCCAAGACCATGAGCGAGAATAAATTTTCCGTATCCATGGTCAATCAGGAATTCGGGACGGTGAATCAGCTGGCGGTGATTGTGCCCAACGGGGATTATGAGAAGGAAGGGCAGGCCCTGCGGGCGCTGGAGCGGATGCCGGAGGTGAATTCCTGCATGGGACTTGCAAATATCGAGGCTATGGACGGTTATATCCTCACCCAGCAGTTGTCCCCCAGGGAATTTGCGGAGCTGATTGACATGGACATCGAGGTGGCGGATCTGCTTTATTCGGCCTATGCGGTGGACAACAGTAATTTCGGAGCCCTTCTGGGAGGAATTCATGAGTACAAAGTGCCACTGATAGACATGTTCCTCTTCATTTATGATCAGAAAGAAGGGGGAAACATTACGCTGGAGGACGATCTGGAGGAAACGTTGACGGATGCCTATTCTCAGATCAGCATTGCGAGAGACCAGCTGCTGGGAGAGCAATGCAGCCGTTTTGTGCTGGAGCTTGACCTGCCGGCAGAGGGGGAGGAGACTTACGAAGCGCTGGAGAGAATCCGCGCCACGGTGGCCAGATATTACAATATAGAAGACATTTATCTGGTGGGCAATTCCACCAGCAATAAGGATTTGAGCGATTCCTTTGCCACGGATAATAATATTATCACCATACTGACGGCGTTGTTTGTCATGGTGATTCTGCTGTTCACCTTCCAGTCCGCAGGACTTCCGGTGCTGCTGGTTGTAACCATTCAGGGAAGTATCTGGATGAATTTCTCTCTGCCCTATCTGACGGGAGAAGTGGTTTATTTCCTGGGATATCTGGTGGTTTCCGCCATTCAGATGGGAGCTACCATCGACTATGCCATCGTGATTACCAGCCGGTATATGGAGCTGAAAACCTATATGCCTATCAAAAAAGCAATCGTGGAGACTCTGAATCAGGCCTTCCCCACCATTGTGACCAGCGGTTCCATGCTGGTGGCAGCAGGCTTTATCATCAGCAATGTGTCCACCAATGCGGTGGTGGCGGCCATCGGCCTGGCGCTGGGAAGAGGAACGCTGACTTCCATCGGCCTGGTGCTGTTGGCTTTGCCCCAGACGTTACTGATTGGAGATATTATCATTGAGAAGACAGCCTTTACTCTGAAACGGGATATCACAAGGCCGCTTCCCACAGGAGGGCGGATTCGGATGTCCGGTCATATCAAGGGTTATGTGAACGGCGTGATAGATGGGGAGTTCTCCGGAGTCATCGACGGTGAGATGGGCGCGGTAGTGCGGGCGAAAGATACGGTGGAACAGTTGAGGGAAGAACTGCCGGAAGGAGAAGTACCGGAGGAACCGCCACAGCTGGAGGCCGTGGAAATCGGAGGGCCCGGGGAAGCCGGGAACGACCGGAGCGGGGACACCGAAGCCGGGGCAGGACTGGACGGGGAAGTCGCGGAGACAGATACCACAGTCGGCGGAAGCGGACCAGCGAGGGAAGTTGCGGAGTCGGATAACGCCCGGACAGGAGAGGCTGCAGAAGGCGGAGATTTCCGGAGGCTGGTTCCGGAAGCAGAAAAGGAAACAGAAGGAAAGGGGGACATGAGAGATGATGCGGAATAGAAACAGGCGTATGGCATATGTATCTCTGGCTTTAGCCGTTGTGTTGACAGCAGGAAACGCATTTCCTGTCACGGCGGCGGAAAATTCTTCGTTCCGCCAGTTCCTTTCCGGTAAAAACGGGGAGGAGAGGCCGGCTGAGGAGAAGGAATATACGACGATTTCCCTCTCCACAGAGGCAGATTTGCTGCAGCTGGCACGGGACTGCGAGCTGGATTCCTGGTCCCGGGATAAATACATCAGCCTGGAGAATGACATTGTTTTGCAGGAGGATAAGAATATAAATATTCCCAGCTTCGGTGGTATCTTTGAGGGCGGAGAGCATACGATTTCCGGACTGGAGATCACGGAAGCAGGTTCTTCCATTGGACTGTTCCGCTATGTGCAGGAAGGCGCTGTTGTGCGGAATCTGACAGTCTCCGGGAAGGTGCGTCCGGAGGGCAGCGGAAGCCGGGCAGGGATTCTGGCAGGTGTCAACTATGGAAGAATAACCAACTGCAGTGTCTCCGGAAGCGTTACGGGAGCGGAGGAGATCGGCGGCATTGCCGGAATCAATGAGGAGACGGGAGAAATCAGGCTTTGTCAGTCGGCGGCTGTGATTACCGGAGATCATTACACAGGAGGAATCTGCGGTGTCAATAAGGGAATCCTGAATAACTGTACCAATACCGGGAACATCAATACCCACAGTGTGGAGGTAACCTACAGCCTGGAAGACATCACAGCGGAGGGGCTGGAGGATATCAACAGCGCGGAAAATGTGGCGGTACATACGGATACGGGAGGCATTGCGGGCTATTCCGAGGGGAAAATATACTATTGCAGCAATTCAGGTACCATAGGGTATCAGCATGTGGGATATAATACAGGAGGTATTGTGGGCAGGCTGCATCAGGGCTATCTGCAGAACTGTACCAACACGGGGCATGTGCTGGGCAGAAAAGATGTGGGCGGCATCGTGGGCCAGATGGAGCCGTTCCTGGAAATCCAGTATTTGAATGACAAGCTGAGTGAAATCGACAGGGAGGCTGGCATTTTCTTTGATCTGCTGGAGGCTTCTCATGAGGAGCTGAGCGGTTACAGTGCGCAGGCCTCCGCGCTTGCGGGAAGTATCAGCAGTCACATGACGAACGCCTCTGAGGCGGCGGGAAACCTTACCGGAACGGCCAATGACCTGTGGTATATTTACAATCAGGAATTGACGGGAATCAATGATGATTTAAGCCGCCTGAACCGGGAATGGGCCGACCTTGCTGAGGAAAATGGACTGCACCCTACCAGTGAAGACTATACCGCGGAGGCGGACGGACTGCACCCTGCCAGTGAGGACTATACCGCGGAGGCGGACGGACTATACCGGACCAGCGAAGAACATTCCACAGAGGTGACTGAAAAGGTGGGTAGTACCGAAGGAGAAGCCGGAGAACAGGGCGGAGCAGAAGGAAGTGCCGGAGAGTCAGGCAATCCCGAAGGAGGAGCCGGAGAGCAGGGCGGAGCAGAAGGAAGTGCCGGAGGCCAGGGCAGTGGCACATCAGGCAATCCCGAAGGAGGAGCCGGAGAGTCCGGCGTAACAGAAGGAAAGCCCGGAGAAACGGAAGGTTCCGGAAGCGATGTTTCAGATAAGGATAAACCTGACCAGGGCGACATTAAACTGCCGGATATTAACATCGGAGGAGACGGCAAACTTCCTTCGGAAGGATTGCCGGGAAATCTTAAATTAGACGATCTCAAAGAGGATGTGGAAAGCTATGTGGCAGCACTGCGGCGGTTCGGGGAAGGTACCAGCACCCATCTGACCAATGTCACCTCCGCCACAAATGACAGAAGCGGAGGAATCAACGAGAATCTGAGCAGACTGAACAGTGAGCTCAGGGAGGCGGGCAACCAGCTGCAGCAGCTTGCGGATGTGCTGCGGCAGGGGACAGACAGAACTTCCGCTAATGTGGATGCTTTGATGAATCAGGCAAAGGTTCTGCGCCGCAGCATTAACGAGCTGCGGGATGACCTGTTCCGCTATGAGGGCATTACCATGGAGGATGCTTCCGACGAGGCGGCCGGAGGAGATCTGGAGAATGTGGGAGCGCCTGACGGGGAAGAGGAAGAAGCCTACTATGACACCACTTCCTTCCAGCAGGGGAAGATAACACTTTCCGTCAATCGGGGAACCGTGGAGGCGGATGCCAATGTGGGCGGTATTGTAGGACAGATTGCCACAGAGTATGACTTCGACCCGGAAGATGACATTAGTGTCAGCGGTGCTGAGAGCTTCAACATTGAGCAGACTGTGAAGGCGGTGGTCAGAGAGAGCCGCAATCTGGGCAGTATAACGGGAAAGAAGGACTGTGTGGGAGGCATCGCGGGAAAGGCGGACTTTGGAGCGGTGATTTCCTGTGAATCCTATGGCCCGGTGTGCAGTACGGGAGGAAGCTATGTGGGCGGGATTGCCGGCGTTTCGGCATACTGTATCAGGAGCTGTTATACCATGGGAAACTTAAGCGGGAAGGATTTCGTGGGAGGCATCGCGGGAAAGGGCTGTGATATTTTCTACAGCTATGCCTATCCGGAAGTGGAGTATTCGGGAGAATATGCCGGTTCCATAGCAGGATGGCTGGAAGAAGAGGGAATCCTCTGCGGGAATTACTATGTGAAGGGAAGGGTCCCCGGGGTGGATTCCATCGGATATGAGAATGGCGCCACCCCTCTGGATTACACGGAATTCTGCAGCAGAGAAGGGGTGCCGGAAGCATTTTCCCGGTTTACGGTGCGTTTTGTGGCGGATGGGAAGGAGCTGGCTTCTTTCCAATGTGCTTATGGAGAAGCGATTGACAGGATGAAGATTCCTGAAGTGCCGGAGAAGGAGGGATTTTATGGGAGCTGGCCGGAATTTGATTCTGATTGTGTGACCGGCAATCAAATCCTGGAGGCCCGGTACGAGAAATGGATCACCTCTCTGGCCAGCAGGGAGACGGATGAAAATGGCAGACCGCTGGTATTGGTGCAGGGCGAGTTCCTGCCGGAGGATGAGCTGAAGCTGGAAGAGGTTCAGGAGAACGGAACAAAGCTTGCCATTGTCCGGACAGACGAAAACGGGCAGGAATCCGGGCGGTATGAACAGCCTGTCATAGTGCGGGTACTCTGTGAGGACACGGAAAACGCGGCAGTGGAGACAGAGACAGAAGCCGGGTACAGCCGGACGGAGAGCACTGTGCTGGGAAGCTATCTGGAGTTTTCTATGGACCGGCCCGGAACTTTCCGTGTGATTACGGAGGAAAAGGATAATCACGGAAAAATTATTGCGATATGTGCCGCAGGGGGAGCCATCGCTGTATTGCTGCTTATCGGGTTGCTGATCAAAAAAAGGAAGCGGCAGGCTGCCAGGCATGATTAGCCTTGCGAAGATCAGACAGCCATGGAAAGGGCTGTAGAAAAAAGTTACGATTTACAGCCGATGTCTGTCAGCTAAGCATCAGGTTAGATTCTGCTATAGGGGTCTAACCTAAATATCAAACCATTTCATATGCTTCTCATTTTCAAATTCTGATTTATGAATCATGGCAGCTGTTCTTTTCGTTTTCAGTAATTCATAAGTTTGTTATGATATTTCTTACACCATATTTCATTTTATTATTTTTCAGGGCTTTGGCCAATTTACATCAAAGTCTGATAAACAGATTCTTAATTACTGATTGCGCATTGACGTAACTTAAGATAAAATGGTTGTAAATTAACTCTATGATTTTTTCGTATGATTCAGTGGCAGAAAGAACGGTTGCTTCAAGGATAGGAGTTTCGACAGGGTGGAAAGAACGGGGAGGTCAGAATGAAAAAGGCGTTACCGATTGGCGTAGATAATTTTGAAAAGGTAATAAAGGGCGGTTATTGTTATATTGACAAGTCGATGCTGATAAAAGAATTGCTGGATTTAAAGGGGGAAGTGAATCTGTTCACCCGTCCCAGGAGGTTCGGTAAGACCCTGAATCTCAGCATGCTGCGGTACTTTTTCGAGGATACCGGGGACGAGAAAAAGAATGCGGAAAACAAGGCGCTTTTTCGGGGATTAAAAATATTGGAAGCAGGCGAAACGTATACGAGTCAGATGGGAAGCTATCCTGTAATTAACCTGACCCTGAAATCGGCGAAGCAGCCGGCATTTGAATCTGCCTGTGCGAAACTGAAAGGGGAAATCGCGGAGGAGTTCAAACGGCACCGCTATATACTGGAGAGCGATTTACTGGATGTGGCAGATAAGCGCAAGTTTCAGGAGATTGCAGTGGAGGAGGCAGAAAATGACGAATATACCGGTGCGCTTAAATTCCTGAGCAGGTGTCTGTATCAGGTTACGGGGAAGAGCGTGGTTATTCTCATTGACGAATATGATGTGCCATTGGAAAATGCGTATTTCAGGGGATTCTACAGAGAGATGGTGGACTTTGTCCGGGCTTTGTTTGAAGCCGGGCTGAAGACAAATGATTACCTGCGGTTTGCGGTGATTACGGGGTGTCTTCGTATATCGAAGGAGAGCATTTTTACAGGGCTGAATCACTTAAATATTATTTCTGTTCTCGACAGAAAATACAGCGAACACTTTGGCTTCACAGAAACGGAAGTACTGCAACTGATGACTTATTACGGTGTGGAAAGTCGTTTTGCCACAATGAAGGAATGGTATGACGGATATTTGTTCGGCGATGCGGAAGTATATAATCCCTGGAGTGTGATTAAATTTCTGTATGACCTGCAGGGGGATAGGGACGCCTTTCCCCATCCCTACTGGATTAACACCAGCTCCAACGATATCATAAAGGATATGATTGCCCAGGCGGACAGGGAAACCAAGGGACAGATCGAGACGCTTTTAAACGGCGGGACGCTGGATATCAAGGTGCATGAGGAGATTACTTATGAGGATATGCACGAAAAAGGAGAGAATCTGTGGAATTTCCTGTACTTCACAGGGTATCTGACGAAAAGGGAGGAATATTTCATAGAGCCCTCCATTTTCCTGCGGGTATGCATTCCCAATGTGGAGGTGAAGACCATTTATCAGAATACGATACTGGGATGGCTGCGCAGGCGGATAGAAAAGCAGGATTTCCACGATCTATATCGTGCCATGGAAGAGGGAGATGCGGAAAAGATGGGAGAGATATTGAGTGAACAGCTCTTTTCCACCATCAGCTTTTATGACAGCGCGGAGAATTTCTACCATGGCTTTCTGGCGGGCATCCTGAGCCAGAGTGAGAATTATCTGGTGAAATCCAACAGAGAGTCGGGAAATGGACGGTCGGATATTTGCGTGAAAAGTCCTTCCCTGCGGGGCAGGTCATTTATTCTGGAGGTAAAGGTATCAGATTCCATTGATGATCTGGAGGCGGACGCGAAGAAAGCCTTGCAGCAGATATACGATAAGAAATATATGGATGAACTGCGGATGGAAGGGTATCGGAAGATTGACTGCTATGGAGTTTCCTTTTATCGGAAGGACTGTGAAGTGCGGTTTGGAAAGTGAGAATGCGGCGGTTTTTTGAAAGCTAGGTGCCGTGGTGACTGCGGTATGGTTTATACTGATAGAAAAGGGCAGAGGGCTGCCTGCTATTACAGAAGAAAAGGCGGGTTACAATCATGCAGACAGACTATAAGAATAAGGGAATCACACTTTTAAAAAAGGGGCAGAAGGGCATGATTCATGCCGTATTCAGCCGCTTTGGCCTGGTGCTTCTCCTGCTGGTGGTACAGGCGCTCCTTCTGATCGGAGCATTTCTGTGGTTCAGAGAATATCAGCCCCAGTATTACGGGGCAATGATGCTGCTGGACATTGTGATTGTCATCTGGATTCTGAACAGCAATATCAACCCGACGGCGAAAATCACATGGTTCGTTGTGATTGCGGTTATGCCGGTATTCGGCGTGCTTCTGTTTTTGTATACAAAGAGCGATATCGGGCACAGAGCTTTGAAAAAGCGTGTGGACGAGATTATCACCGGGACGAAAGAGGATATTCCACAGCAGAAGGAAGTGATAGAAAGGCTTACAAGGGACAATGGGGCGGTGGCGACGCTGGCCCATTATATCGGCAGAAGCAGCTGTCATCCGGTCTATGACAGGACGGCTGTGACCTATTTTCCTCTGGGGGAGGACAAATTCGAAGAGATGCTGAAGCAGCTGGAAGCGGCTGAGCATTTTATCTTCATGGAATATTTTATTGTGGCCGAGGGAGAGATGTGGGGACAGGTTCTGGAGATCCTGGTTCGGAAGGCGGCCCAGGGAGTGGATGTGCGCATGATGTATGACGGTTCCTGCGAGTTTGCCCTGCTGCCCCGGGATTATCCGAAGCGTCTGCGGGCGCTGGGGATTCGCTGTAAAGTATTTTCGCCGGTGACGCCTTTTATTTCCACCCATTATAATTACAGGGACCACAGGAAGATTCTGGTCATCGACGGACACACCGCCTTCAACGGAGGAGTGAATCTGTCGGATGAATATATCAATCGGAAGGTGAAGTTCGGGCATTGGAAGGATACCGCCGTCATGGTGAAGGGAGAGGCGGCGAAAAGCTTTACATTGATGTTCCTGCAGACCTGGGGGATAGACGAGAGAGAGCAGGAATATAAGCATTTTCTGGCCTGTCCGGCCTTGCCGGTCCAATCGGCGAGAGGTTATGTCATCCCCTATGGGGACTGTCCGCTGGACGATGAGAAGGTGGGAGAGCGGGTGTACATGGATATTCTGAACCGGTCTCTCAAATATGTACATATTATGACCCCCTATCTGATTCTGGACGGCGAGATGGAGACCGCCCTGAAATTCGCGGCGGAGAGAGGGGTTGAGGTGGCGCTGATTCTGCCGGGGATTCCCGATAAGGCCATCCCCTATGCTCTGGCGAAGACCCATTATAAGTCTCTGCTGGAATCGGGGATAAAGATATACGAATATACGCCTGGCTTTGTCCATGCCAAAGTATTTGTCTGCGATGATAGAGAAGCGGTAGTAGGGACTATCAATCTGGATTATCGCAGTCTGTACCACCATTTTGAATGTGCCACCTACATGTACGATACCGACTGCATTCCGGACATCGAGGCGGATTTCCAGGCCACGCTGGAAAAGTGCAGGCAGGTTTCCCGGGAGACGATCCGCAGGGAAAAATGGCATGTGAAGCTGGTGGGATGTCTGGCGAAGGCGGTGGCACCGCTGTTGTAAGTACAGATACTAGCCCAAAGCGGCCTGGAAATTATTTAAGCAGGATGAACTGGCTCTCAGAGAAGATAATTCATTTGACGATTGCCTGTTTACTCCTGCTTTTTCATTATAGGAAAGTTTGCTGCCAGATGGACATGGATTTTACTGTCATCCAAAGAGAAAGAGCCGGAAGCGCAGAACAAAAGAAATGTAAAAGCAAGGGAAGGGCAAAAGCAGAGGACAGGCAAAAACGAAGGAAGGGCAAAAGCAAAGAAGAAAAGTAAAGAAGAAGCAACAAAAAGAGAAGAAAAAAGTCCAATGGGACAGGAAATAAATGAAAGCACGGCAAAAGAAACTATGATATTCTATAAAATAGAGAAATTCCCATCAATCAGGCGAGGAGGACAGAAGGATGGAGATTCGGCTGAAAGAGAGAATGTTGCCGGTACCGTTGCAGGGAGGATTCCGTATGGAAGGCTTTTGGGTATGGTGTGGGAGCGTGGCAAAGGGAGAGGACGGCAGGTACCATATGTTCGCATCCAGATGGCCCAAAGCCTTTCCCATGCATCCGGGATGGCTGCTGGTATCCGAGGTAGTGCGGGCTGTTTCTGATACGCCCCAGGGACCTTACCTGTGGGCGGAGACAGTGCTGCCCGCAAGGGGCCCCCAGTATTGGGACGGGCGGATGACCCATAACCCCCATATTACCAGACAGGGGGATAAATGGGTGCTCTATTATACGGGCAGCACCCACCCTTTTGCAGATTTAACTCCGGGGGAAGAGCTGCGGCCGGAGGATCCCAGGGTCATAGTGGCAAGAGCCAACAAGCGGGTGGGCATTGCGGTGGCTGACCATATCACAGGACCGTGGAAAAGGTTTCCGGAGCCGGTACTGCCGGCGCGGCCCTGCCATGGGGATAATATGCTGACTTCCAATCCGGCTCCGTGTGTGGAACCGGACGGAAGCGTCCTGCTGATGTATAAATCCAGGGCATATAAGCAGCCTCCCTATACGGGTCTGCTCCATAGTGCTATGAAGCTTCATACGGCGCGGGCTCTGAGATATGACGGGCCTTATGGGGAACGGTCGGAGGAGGCACTGTTTGGGCAGGATGTGGAGCTGGAGGATCCCTTCCTGTGGAGAGACGGTTCTGTCTACCGGATGATTGCAAAGGATATGCACGGCAATGTCTGCGGGGAAAAATATGGCGGGGCATATGCATGGTCAAAGGACGGGAAGAACTGGCAGCTTGAGAGAGGAGAACTGGCCTATTCCCGCAGAATCCTCTGGGAAGACGGAAGAAGGGAGCTTATGGGGAATATGGAAAGGCCTTTTCTCCTTTTTGAGGATGGGAGGCCCATATGCCTGTTTTTTGCGGTCTCCAATGGGACAGACAGCTTCCGGGATGCCACGGACACCTGGAATATGGCAGTTCCTTTGAGAGAAACGCAGCTGTGAGGTACGGGGAGGGATAAAATGTATTCGATATTGTTGGTGGATGACGAGCCTCTGGCGCTTCGGGGGAACCGGCTTATCATCGAAAGGTCGGGGCTTGAGATTGCCGGACTGTATGAGGCGGTAGACGGGCAAGAGGCATGGGAATTCCTGCAGGACCATGAGGTGGATCTGGTGATTACGGATATCAAGATGCCGAGGAAGGACGGCGTCTCCCTGTGCAGAGACCTTTTCCTGTCGGGGCGGCAGATAAAAACGGTGATTGTGTCCGGCTATGCGGATTTTCAGTATGCCAGGGAAGCCCTTCGGTATGGGGTGAAGGACTATATCCTGAAACCGGTTCAGCGTGAAGAGCTGATTCAGTCGATTTCCAGTGTCCTGTATGAGCCGGACGCGGCGCAAAAGGAGGAGTTTGCCTATATTCCCCACGGCGAGCTGGACAATATCCTGACCATGCTTTTGCAGGGACTGTGGATGGGAGAAGAAGGGGATATGGAACAGGGCCTTGCCATGTACCGGGAGACCATGAGCCAGGTGGGGGATGACTATTGCCTGAGAGCTTCCGGCGATTTCTGCAGGCTGCTGTCCGAGAAGCTTTCGCTGAAAACGGGGCATACCCTGACTGCTCAGCCGCAGTTTACAAAGGGCTGTAAAAAAGAGCAGATTATGAGGATCACGGCAGATTTCGTGGCCGCATTGAAAAAGGAACTGCGGAGCCGCAGGGAGACGGATTACACGGATGTGCTGCTGGATATGGCGAACAAATATCTGGAGGAAAATTATGCCCAGGATATTACGCTGGCCGACCTTGCGGCCAGGACGGGCTTCAGCACCAATTACTTCAGCAGCATCTTCAAGGAGAAGATAGGGAAATCCTTTGTGCAGTGCAGGACGGAGTATCGCGTGGAGAAGGCAAAACAGCTGCTCTGCTGGAGCGCAAAGAGCATAACGGAGATCGCGACGGAAGTGGGTTATAATGATTTCACCTATTTTAACCGCGTTTTCAAAGAGCTGACAGGGCAGACGCCCGGCGGCTATAAAAAGAACAACGCCCTGGGGAGAACAGGCGGAGAGGAAAAGGTATGAGCCGGCTGGTATTTTTTTATAAGGACAGGCCCCTTTTTCAGCAGTTTATCATTGCGTTTATCGCAGTCATTTTATGCCCCATTTTATTTATCATGATTTTCAGCTATTACAACGGGGCCAATGAGATCAAAATGCGATATGAAGAGTCTTTCTGGAAAGCGGCGGATGAGGTGAACAGCAATATCCGGGAAAAAATCCAGGAGCTGAACGACCTGACACTGCAGATGGTAAGCCAGAAGGAAATAAAATATTTCGCGCTGCAGGAGCCGGATGCTTATTATGAAAAATATGTCATCAAGCAATGGGGAGAGCGGCAGTTGTTTTTGCGGCGGTTCCTGTCCCAGAATCACTATATCGGACGCATCAGCATTGTGGGGGATACCGGCATAGAATACAGTTTTTACGGGGACGAGGGGCAGGAGTATGACAGCGTTCTGTATGACCATGCCGGTATTGTGGAGAAGGCGGATAAGTACAGGGACATTCTTCCGGCAGATGGCAGGAGCGCGGTGTTTCTAAGCCGTTTGAAGGAAGGAGGCGGCGTAAACTATCTGACTGTGGCGAGAAGATTTTCGGCGGATTCCTATTTTCAGATGGAGGGAACGATTTTTGTGGAAATGCAGGCTGCCATGCTGCCCAATATTATGGGCAGTATGACGGCAGGGGAGGTCTGGGTGGCGGATCAGGACGGATGTCTGGTATATCAGCAGGACCTGGATAAAATCGGTTCCCCTGTCGGCGACTATATGGAAATGGGACTGTTTGACGAGGAGAGAGGGAGCTTTACGGTAAAGCTGGACGGGGAGCCTTCTTTTGTGGGATACGTGAAGGATTTTCCCAGCGGATGGATAAGTATGTTCACCATTCCGGTGAACCAGATGGAAAAGCCCATTCAGTATTTGAAGACACTTCTGCTCTACACCTTAGCCATTGCGTTCCCGCTCACATTGCTTTTGGGATATTATTTTTCCAGATCGATTCTGGAGCCCATCCGTCAGCTGGAATGGTATATGAAAAGGCTGGGACAGGAAAAATGGGAAAAGGTGATAGGCAGCATTCCGGGCAACGAGATTGGAACATTAATGTTGCAATACAATGAAATGGTGGACCAGATTCAGGAACTGGTGGAAAAGGTATACAAAGCGGAATTACAGCAATCCCAGGATAAGCTGGTAAAACGGAATGCGCAGCTCCAGGCTCTGCAGATGCAGATCAACCCCCATTTCCTCTACAATACCCTGGGGGCCATTAATACCTATGCGATGGAAGCGGATCAGAGGGAGATAGAGCAGATGGTGAACATGCTGGGGAAAATGCTGCGCTATGCGGTACAGAACCCGCTGGAGCCGGTGAAGATTGCGGATGAGGTGGATCATCTGCAAAATTATCTGACCATCATGAAATACCGCCATTGGAGAATGCCGGAAATTATCTGGGATGTGGACTCCTGTATGGACCAGCAGATACTGCGCCTGACGATTCAGCCGCTGGTGGAAAATGTATTTCAGCACGCATTCGGAGACGGGATCCGGGAAGGACATTATATCTGCATCCGGACTTATAAGGGGGATGAAGTCCTGGTGGAGGTGGAGGATAACGGAAGCGGCATAGAAGGGCTTTTGCAGGGCGAGTACTATCGTCTGGACGAAGTCCCGGGGGTTACCTTTGGCATTGGATTAAATAATGTAAATAAGCGGATACAGCTGATCTACGGAGAGGCGTATGGGATCGTTCTGTTCCGCAATGGTACGGGAGGGACTACCATACGTCTGGTACTTCCAAACATGTGATAGAAGTGACAAAAAAGAGTGCGCGGCGCTCTTTTTTGTTGCATATTGCCGTATGCACAGGCACGCATGTGAAAGCTTGCCGCTAAGGAGGCATGCGGGCCTCGCGGCGAATAGTGAAAACGCACATTCCCCCTGTGCGATTTTACCGGGGAGCCATCAGGGGAATCGTAAAAAATTACAATTCCAGAGGAAAATAGTCAAGGTATTTTGGGCAGGATTTCTTTATACTGTGTTTAGCGGTTGCGGAAAACAAAAAGAGAGGTGAAGGCTATGGCGGATATGAGCAAAGAGACTGCCCGCGGAAAACGCAAGGGGAGCAGGAAGAAATATCGGATGCTGTACATAATGGTGATACCGGGAATCCTGTATTTTATCCTGTTCAAGTATGTTCCTCTGTTAGGTAATGTGATTGCTTTTCAGGATTACAATATCTTCAAGGGAATCTTCCATTCAGCCTGGGTGGGGCTGAAAAACTTTAAAATCCTGTTTGAATACGGGGATTTCCTCCCAATCCTGAAAAACACTATCGTGATCAACCTGTATGATCTGCTTTTCGGATTCACGGCGCCTCTGATTCTGGCATTGGTCATCAACGACATTTCCAATGCCTGGTTCCGGAAAGGGGTACAGCAGATCGTATACCTTCCCCACTTCCTGTCCTGGACCATTCTGGGAGGTATTGTGATCACACAGCTTTTATCGCCGTCCCAGGGACTTGTGAACCTGGCGCTGAAAGGGATGGGGATGGAGCCGATCTATTTTATGACGGAGGCCTCCATGGCCAGAGCCATTGTGGTATTGGCCGGAATCTGGAAGGATATGGGATGGGGTACGGTGGTGTACCTGGCCGCCATGACTGCCATAAGTCCCAGTCTCTATGAATCGGCAAGCCTGGACGGCGCAGGGAAGTTTAAACAGCTGATCTACATTACGCTGCCGGGGATTGTCCCCGTCATCATTACCCTGTTCCTGCTGCGCATCGGGCATTTCCTGGACTTCGGGTTTGAGAGAATCTGGGTATTCCAGAATGCGTCCAATGTGTCTGTGCTGGAGATTTTCGACACCTACATTTATAAGGCGGGTTTGCAGCAGGGACGTTACAGCTATACGACGGCGGTGGGACTTTTTAAATCTGTGGTAGGATTCCTGCTTCTGTACGGAGGCAATATGCTGAGCCGGAAGACCACAGGGGAAAGCCTGTATTAGGGAGGTGCGTATGAAAATCAAAGTTAATCCTGCACGCAAAGCATATATCTACATCAGCACAGTGTTGTTGATTCTGCTTTCCCTGGCCATGCTGCTGCCACTTCTCAAGGTAGTGGCGGAGAGCTTCAGCGGAAAGACCTATATCGAACAGAATAAGGTACTGTTCTGGCCCAGGGGATTTAATGTGGAAGCCTATAGAAGAGTATTCGAAAATCCCAATATCTTCGTGGCATTGAAAAATTCCGTTGTGATTACCGTGGCGGGGACCCTGATCGACCTGTTTATGACGGCTCTGATGGCCTACCCCCTGTCCAGACCGGAATTCAAACATAAAAAGCCCATCTTGATGATGGTGACATTGACCATGATATTTACTTCTCCCATGATTCCCTCTTACCTGGTGATCAAGGGACTGGGGCTGGACAACACCATATGGGCAATCATCCTTCCGGGAATGATCAGCGGCTATAACTTTTTCATCATGAGATCCTTTTTTGCCGGAATTCCGGGGGAGCTGATCGATGCGGCGCGTATCGACGGCTGCGGAGAATTCCGAGTTCTCTGGCAGATTGTTATCCCGCTGTCCAAGGCGGTGATGGCGACTATGACCTTGTTCTATGGGGTGAGTCACTGGAATGCCCTGCAGCAGCCCCTGATTTATCTGCGGGATCCGAAGAAACATACGCTGCAGATCAAGCTGTATCAGATTTTGATGGAAGACAATATTCCCATGGTGGACGTAGGGCAGGTAGAGCTTGCGCCGGCCACTGTGAAAATGGCGACAATTGTAATTGCGACAGTTCCGATCCTGATCGTGTATCCCTTTTTGCAGAAGCATTTTGCTGCGGGAGCCACATTGGGTTCGGTAAAAGAATAGTAAAAAATAAATTCATTCAAGGAGGCTATCTATGAAAAGGAAAAAATTAATGGCAATGCTGATGGCAGTGTCGGTGTTCGCAGGAGTGCTTACAGGCTGCGGAAATGCTTCGGGGCAGAACAGCGGCTCCAGTGAGCAGAGGCAGAGCGAAACGACGGAGCAGACCCAGGAGACGTCGGAAGAATCCGACGTGCCGGAGGAGAAAGAGCCGCTGAAATTCACAATGTCCATTTCCAACGGACTCAACGAGTACATCGCCCAATCTCCGGATATTAATCAGGACAAATGGGTCAAGGTATTTAACGAGCGCTATAACCTGGATTTGACATTAAAGCTTCTGGACCATAAGAGATTTGCGGAAGAAATGCAGATGATGTTCGCGTCGGGGGAAATCGCGGATGTGGTGAAATGCTACGACAATTATACATCCCCCAGCATGTGTCAGTCTGTGGAGAACGGGGTATTTATGCCGCTGGATGATATCCTTGCCACCGCGGAGGAAAAGTATCCCAATCTGATGAAGACCATACCGGAAAACGCATGGGACTATAATAAATATAACGGGCACATTTACGGAATTCCGGTGAGCTACCTGTCAAGAGCCACCAGAAGGGCCACTTATATCAGGAAGGACCTGCTGGATCAGACAGGACTGGGGATTCCCACCACACTGGACGAGTTCGTGGAAGTGTTGAAGGCATTCCGGGATATGGGAGTGGAATATCCTTTTGCGGGAAGAGAGAACTGGACTTACACGGATATCTTCTTCGGAGCCTATGGCGTGAATCCGCTTACATGGAACTTAAACGAAGAAGGGCAGCTTGTGCCGGATATGATCCGTCCGGAAATGAAAGAAGCGCTGGCATTCCACAAAATGTTAAAGGATGAGGGGCTGATGGATCCGGAATCGCTGACCACCAACAGCAGCGACTGGCTGAACAAGATTTATACCGGCAAGGTGGGATTGTTCGACCACAACGGAGGACAGTTATACGGATTTAACAGCAGCCTGCAGCAGAACGTGCCGGAAGGGGAGTTCATCCTGATTCCCAGCCCGGTGGGACCTTATGGCGACCAGGGCACCCAGAAGTACTCGCCTGTGTTTGAAAGCATTTTCATCAACAAGGACTTCCAGGAGCCGGAGCGTATCTTTGAATATCTGGACCGCATGTGTCTGGATGAGGAACAGGATTTCATGGCCTATGGCATAAAGGGAGAGGACTGGACGGAGGAGAACGGCCAGGTACAGTATGAGTATCCCACGGACCAGGTGGGGATTGCCGAAATCAGCTTCCGCAAAACAATAGGACTGATCCGGGACGATTCCTATGACCCCAGGCTGCTTCCCTTCACTCCCAGCGGAGAGGATTTTATGGATTGGGTACAGAATGTCAGCACCAAAGAGGGCATTGACAATATCGACCCCGGCAAGCTGGAAAGCCTGACCCTGCATCCGGAATTACAGCCCGGCAACGGCTGTGACCTGTTCCACACCATGGCCGCAGATATCTTTTATGGAAAAGAGCCCATCGATTCCTTCGATGCCTTTGTGGAAGAGTATCTGAGCAGAGGCGGTCAGGAAGTGATTGAAGAGGCGACCAAAGCTTACCAGGAAGGAAGAACCTTTGACAGAAAGTAAGGAGCGCCTTATGATAAAGGAAAAGATTTTTCATGGAGATCCCGCAGTGCGCTTAAGCAATAAAAGCCTCTGCGGGAAGGCTTTCTACAGGATTGAAAAGAAGATACAGGAAAACAGGATGCAGGTCAGCCTTTGGAATTGCTCCGACAGGGAATTGAAGATAAAGGAAGTGATTCTGTTCGCGGGGACGCTTCCGGTACCCGGGGAAACTTGCGTTTACGGGGAAGGGTTCCACATGCTGAGCCAGTACCGGGGAACGCTGGAGCATCCTGTGACAGTGGGGGCTTACGGCGATGACGAAACCTTTTTCCGCTTTCCCGGGGAGCCTTACCGGCAGGGGATGACGAGAGTCAGCAATTTGCTGCTGCTGATGCCGGAGGGCGGTTTGAAGCAGCTGGTTGCTTTTACTTCCTGCCGCCGCTTTCACGGAGTGTTCTATTTCCGTGGAAATGAGATGGAAATTGTACAGGATACGGAAGACAAAGTGTTGCTTCCGGGAGAAAAATGGGAGCTGGAGGAGCTGGCATTCTATTCCGGGGCGGACAGAGAGCAGCTGTTCGAGGCTTTGAGCCGGGATATCGAAAGGAATCATCCCAGGAAGCCGTGGAGGGAAATCATGACCGGGTGGTGCTCCTACTATGCGCTGCGCCCCATGACCGCCGAAGGCCTGTATGAGAATGCCAGGGCCATGAAGGAGAGGATTCCCGAGCTGAAAAGGCTCCAGATCGACGGCGGATATGAGAAGCACAACGGGGACTGGCTGGAAGCCAACCCGGAGCTGGGAGCGGACATGGAGGAAATATGCCGGAGGGTCAGGGAGATCGGCGTGGAGCCCGTGGGGTATCTCTCTCCGTTTATCGTGGATGAGGATTCGGACCTGTATCGCGACCACCCGGAGTGGCTTTTGCATGACGAGAACGGGAAACCGGACAATCACACCGGCCATGTGGCGAGATGGTATTATCTGGATGTCACGCATCCGGAGGCCCTTTCCTATCTGAAACATGTGGTGTCGGTAATGCATGATGTGTGGGGGCTGCGGTATTTTAAGCTGGATTTTCTCGCCTATGGCGCTTTGCCGGGATACTGCCGTTATCGGAACGAGGTCACCTCAGTGGAGGCGTTTCGGACAGGGATGGAAGCCATCGGGAGCCTGGTGGAGAAGGATAGCTTTATCCTGGGGTGCAACGCGCCGTTCTGGCCCCAGCTGGGGCTGGTGCATGCGAATCGGGCATCCAACGATATCTACCGCTCCTGGAAAACGGTGAAGGGCAACGCGGAAGAAGAGTTCCTGCGCAACTGGCAGCATAACCGCCTCTGGATCAACGACCCGGACTGTGTGCTGCTGGAGCCCCTTGATTTTCACTATCAGGTGAAAGGAGAGCCGGTGGTCAAAAAATCACTGCTCACGCCGGATGAGTTCCTGTTCCACAGGGCTGTTATCGTCGCCAGCGGCGGCATGGTGTTGAGCGGCGATCTGCTGTATGAGATTTCCGACGAGAGCATTGAAGTACTGAAAAAGCTGATGGAAACGGCGGGCACGGCGGCTGTATTTGACGATGATTCCCTGACGGTAGGAAGGATTCCGCAGAAGGGCATTGTCTGTATCTTCAACCGGGAGGATCAGGAAAAAACCGTGGAGTTCCCGGTGGAAGGTCCGGCGGAGGTCTCCGATTTCTGGAGCGGGGAATCTCTGGGCAGATTCGACGGCGCGGTGAGCAGGCGATTGAGGGCGCACTATGCCGAGGTACTTAGGGTTACGGCGGTAAATGGATAGAAGAGGGAAAAAAGAGGGAGAAGCATGGGAAATCAGGAGTGGTTGTGTGGAATCCGGAAGAAAATGGAATATCTGCAGGAGCATCTGGACGGGCGCGTTCCGTGGTATGCGGAGAATGGGAGATATGTAAGCTGCAGGGAGGATTTCTGGGTGAGCGGTTTCTGGCCGGGGATGCTCTGGATGATGTATGGGATGACCGGTCTGGAATATTTTAAGGACGCGGCCTGGGAATGGGACAGGAGGCTGGAGACATGCTTCGTGCGGGAGAATAATCTCCACCATGATGTGGGCTTTCAGTTCCTCCCCACAGCGGTGATAAAGTATAAGCTGACGGGAGACGAACAGGCCAGGAGAAGGGGACTTCTGGCGGCGGGATTTCTGGCGGGGCGGTTTAATCCGGCAGGGAATTTTATCAGAGCGTGGAATCAGGATAAGACCGGGTGGGCCATCATTGACTCCACCATGAATCTGTCGCTGTTGTTCTGGGCGGCGGAGGAGACCGGGGATCCCAGATTTGCCCATATTGCCCGGGCCCATGCGCAGACTGTGCTGACAGAATTTATCCGCCCCGACGGGTCCGTCTGCCATGTGGTATCTTTTGACCCCTTTGGCGGGAAGAAGATAGAAGCCCTTGGAGGGCAGGGCTATGATGGAAATTCCGCATGGAGCAGAGGGCAGGCCTGGGCGATCTACGGTATGGCGAATACCTGGCGCTATACGAAGGAGGGGCGCTTCCTGGAGGCTTCTGAAAAGGTAGCGGATTATTTCCTTGCCAATCTGGAAAAGTCAGGACTTCCCTGCTGGGATTTCCGGGTGCCGGACAGAGAGAGGGAGCCCCTGGATTCCTCGGCGGCTGCCATCGCGGCCTGCGGGCTTTTGGAGCTGGCGGAGGCGGACAGCACAAAAGGGAATTTCTACAGGGAAGCGGCCGGAAAGCTTCTGGAGAATCTGGAACTGCATTGCGGGGCGCCTGAGGAAATCTCCTGGGAGGGGCTTCTGCTTCATGGCACAGGGCACAGGCCCGCAGGGGAGCAGGTGGACGTTTCGTTGATTTACGGGGATTATTTTTATCTGGAGGCGCTGGCCAGGCTGGATGGCTGGGACGTTAAGATATTTTAGGCAGATTGGAAGCAGGAGGGCAGAGAGGGAATGTATATAGCCGGTGAATCAGGAGGACAGAGAGGGAATGTATATAGCCAGTGAAGCGAGATATGAAGATATGTTGTATAAAAGGTGCGGAAAGAGCGGAGTGATGCTGCCGTTTTTGTCCCTGGGGCTGTGGCATAATTTCGGGGAAGAATCTCCCTATTCCAACGCCCGGGAGATGGTGCTGGGAGCCTTTGACAGGGGAATCACTTATTTTGACATTGCCAATAATTACGGGCCGCCTCCGGGAAGCGCGGAGGAATGCTTTGGGAAGATTGTCAGGAAGGATCTGAGCGCCTACAGGGACGAACTGTTTATCGCCACAAAGGCGGGATATCGTCATTGGCCGGGACCCTACGGGGAATGGGGGTCGAAGAAAAACCTGATAGCCTCCTGCGACAACAGTCTGCGGAGGCTGGGACTGGATTATGTAGATTTATTTTACCACCACAGACCGGACAGGAATACGCCTATTGAGGAAACCATCGAGGCGCTGGAGTGTATCGTGAGGTCCGGAAAGGCGCTGTACGTGGGGATTTCCAATTATGATTCCGTGCTTACGGAGAACATTTTGAAGGCCATGGAGGCAAAGGGAATTCATTGTCTGGTACATCAGGTAAATTACAGTATGTTTGACCGCAGACCGGAGGAAAAGCTGATGCCGGTGCTGGAAAGCCATGGAGTGGGGGCCGCCGCCTATATGTGTCTGGCTCAGGGGATTCTGACGGACCGGTATTTTGAGGGCGTCAGAGAAGGGTCCAGAGCGGCGGGGAACAGTGTGTTTCTGAATGCGGAGCAGGTGACGGACCAGAAGGTGGCCACGGCGAAGAAGCTCAATGAAATTGCCGGGGAGCGCGGCCAGACGCTGGCGCAGATGGCCCTTGCATGGTGTTACCGGACTGCGCCGGTGGCCACATTGATCATCGGGGCCAGCAGACTTTCCCAGATTGATGATAATTTAAAAGCGATGGGGAACCTGACGTTCTCCGCAGAAGAGCTTCGGAAGATTGACGAGCTGCTGGCGCCTTATGCAAGGGAAGCGTTCTGAAGGAAGGAGGCTGTCGTATTATGCGGCTCAAATACCAGATATAGCAATATTGTTTCTGCAAGATGCTATATCTGGCATCATAAATTCTTAATGCGACAGCCCCGAAAGGGGGAGAAAAACATGGATACGGATTATGCGAAAAGACTTGCGGACACGGTGATGCGGAGATTCCCCCGGGCGGGCCTGTACCCGTATAAGGACTGGTGCTACCCCCAGGGATATCTGCTGATGGGATTTGCAAAGCTGTGGGAAGCCACAAAGGACGCCCATTACTGGGACTATATAGAGGAATACTGCCTATCCCATGTGACGGCGCAGGGAGAGATAACCGGGTTCAAAGGGAGCAGTATGGACGATATGATGGCCGGCTCCGTATTGGCCTGGATGTATGAGCAGACCGGTGAAGCGCGCTATGAGAAAGCCTGTCGCTCTGTTTACGAAGCCTTCCGGGACTATCCGAGAACCAGAGAGGGAGGCTTTCTGCATGTCAGGAAGGGACTGCCGGGACAGATGTGGGTGGATGGCGTCTTCATGGGACAGATGTTTTACTGCCGTTATGGGAGCATCTTTCAGGAACCGGCCTGCTTTGACGAGACCAGCCGGCAGCTTGCGCTGATCTACCAATATTGCCATGTCCATGACGGTCTGCTGGCCCATGCTTACAGCGAAGACGGTCTGGCAGAATGGGCGGGGGAGGATGGGAAGTCTCCCTGCGTCTGGAGCGAGGGTCTGGGCTGGTATGCGCTGATTTTGTCGGAGGTGCTGGATATCGTACCGGAAGGTCACCCGGCTTATGCCACAGCCAGAAAACAGCTGCTGGAGCTTCTGGCAGGGCTGCTCAAGGTGCAGGATGCGGGAGGACTGTGGTATCAGGTGGTGGACCGTCCCGACCGTCCGGACAACTGGTGCGACGTGTCGGGAAGCGCCATGTTTACTTACGCTTTCTGCCATGCCCTCCGGCTGGGGCTTGTGCAGGGGGAAGCGTATGAAAGGGCGGCAGCGAAGGGCTGGGCCGGAGTAAAAAGTCGGATAACGGAAAATGCGGAGGGGCTGCTGGATGTGCATGGAGCCTGCGAGGGGCTCTGCGTGCAGAAAAGTTATGAGGATTATGTGCGCTATCCACAGAAAGTGAACGGACAGGAAGCTGTGTGCGGCTGCCTGTGGGCGGCAGCCGCCATGGAGCTGCCTTCCGGTTTGTCGGGGGTGGAAAGTCAGATTTGAAGGCAAAAATATACCCGATCGGGTATAATATCATGGTTAAAAGTGATATTTATACCCGATCGGGTATAAAATTGCTGTTTTTTCTTGTCATTATACCCGATCGGGTATATAATGTATGCATAATTCAAAGGGAAAGGGGCAATCCTGATGATGAACAAAATTGCCGAATTTATAAAAGAAAACCGGAAGGAGGCGGGCCTCACCCAGGAGGAATTTGCCATACGTTCCGGGCTGGGCCTTCGCTTTGTGCGGGAACTGGAACAGGGGAAGGAAACCATCCGAATGGATAAGGTGAACGCCGCGCTGGCCATGTTTGACATGGAGGCAGTCCCGGGCAGAAAGGGTGACGAATAATGGCGGCGTTCAGAACAGCTTATGTGTACGTAAGAAATCGTTTTGCAGGAGAGCTCTGCGAAACCGATGAAGGATACTCTTTTACTTATGACAGCTCCTATTTGGAGAGCGAAGGCGCAGGTGCCGTATCGCTTACTTTACCCCTCTCAGAAGAAGCATATACCTCGAAGACATTATTCCCCTTTTTTGACGGTCTGATTCCGGAAGGCTGGCTGCTGAGCGTTGTCAGCCGGAACTGGAAGATCGATGCGAGGGACCGTTTCGGCCTGCTGCTCGTGGCCTGCAAGGATGGAATCGGAAACGTAAGTATAAAGTCCAGCTAAGAAATGTCAAGAGCAAAATTAAAACAGCTTCTGCCCTGCACAGCGCCCCAGAGGATTTACGGACGCATTCCTTTGTGGTCGGAAATTCTCTGCCCATGTCTGGGTGCTGGGCGGGCAGATGCGGGACTATAATAGGAGGAACGCATATGAACTGCTTATGCTGCGGGAAACCGATTCAGGAAGAAAACGCGCAAAAGGGCTGGCACAAAAGCTGTATTAAGAAGTTCTTCGGCACTGCGGAGATTCCCGAAATTGAGATAGACGAAGAGACCCTGGAGCTTCTGGCGCAGGAGAGTACCACCCGGGGCTATACGGTTCCGGGGGTTCAGAAGAAGCTGTCCCTGCACCTCCTGTCGGAAAAAAAGAATCCCAGACTCACCCTGGTAAATTATCCCACCGGTTATATTCTAAAGCCCCAGGTTGCGGAGTTTGAAGCGCTTCCCGAAGCGGAACAGCTTGTGATGTGTATGGCGGAGGGGGCCAGAATTTCCACGGTCCCCCATGCTCTGGTGAGGAGCGGAGAGAATCTGGCCTATATCACGAAGAGAGTGGACCGTATCTTTGAGAAGAATTATGTCAGAATGCTTGCCATGGAAGATTTTTGCCAGCTGGATTTGCGGCTGACACAGGATAAATACCGGGGCTCCTATGAGCGCTGCGCCAGGATAGTGGGTCGGTACTCTTCCCGGAAAGGGCTGGATATGGCGGAGCTGTACCTGCGAATTGTATTTTCCTTTATCGTGGGGAATTCCGATATGCATCTGAAAAATTTTTCCCTGATGGAAACAGAGGAGGGCAGCGGAGAATATATCCTTTCTCCGGCATATGATTTGCTTCCCGTCAATGTCATTATGCCGGAGGACAAAGAGCAGCTTGCGCTGGCCATGAACGGCAAGAAGACAAATATACGCAGAAAAGATTTCCTGCTATATGCCGATGCCTGTGGCATATCGCGGAATTCCGCGGAAAAAATGATCGGGAAGCTTGTGGGGATGAAAGAGGTTCTCATTCGTATGTGCGGGGAATCCCTGCTTCCCGCGTATCTGCAGGAGCGTTTTGCCGCTCTTATGGAAGAGAGGGTAAAGATACTTGAAGGCTAACCTCTGATTTTTCAGTAGAGTACCGGCAATTCTGGAAGTGAAAGCAGCAGCGCCTTTTTGCAGGCGCCGCTACTATAGGAAAGGATTCATGCGGCCAGAGAGATTTTTTTGAATTTTGACAGTTTATCAGAATCCATATTCATTCTTGGTATAGAATAATTTGACTTCTTTCAGGCAGTCGGTTTTTCCCTCCGCATCAAAAGTGAGAATAAACCGCTTCGATGCCACTGCGGGAAAGGTGCAGATTGCCTTGTGGCCCACAGGATATCCTTCCTGGAAAAGCAGCCGCCTTCCGGCAAGTACAGGCTGGGAATATATCTGAAAGTTGCGGATGTACTCTCCTTCCTCCAGATGCTCGGAGAGCACAATGCAGTTGATGGTGGTCTCTTCCGGCAGATCAATGATCAGCTCCATCTTCTCCTCATCCAGAATGGGATTCTCCAGAACAAGGACCGGTCTGCTGAAACGCTCCCGCAGGGCCTGGCCGAATTCCAGTACTCGTCTGGTATCCGGCTCAGGGAGCTGACCGGAGGCATCGGGCCCTATATTCAGCAACAGGTTGCTGCCTCTTCCCACCGTATAATCATAGATGCCCATCAGCTGGTCCAGTGTCTTCACTGTATCCTGGTCCTGTTCGCTGGCAAACCAGGTGTCCCGGCGCATTCTGATATCGCATTCCGCCGGAAGAAATCTGCGGTTTCCCAACGTATCTTTCCTGTCGGTGCGCACGGAGAAATCCAGAGCCTCCACTTCATTATAATTGCGGATGGGCGCAATCCCTTCCTCATTTCCAATCCATCTGGTATCAGGATCCCACATATTAAAAATCAGAATCTCCGGCTGCAGGGTACGGATGACCCGGATGATTCTCTCCTGGTCATATTCATGGCCTTCCGAGCCGCAGCCGTCAAACCAGAGGTAATCAATCTTGCCGTAATTGGACAGAAGCTCCGAGATCTGGTCGATAAAATTCTGGTCATATTCCGCGGCAGTCAGCTTCTTTCCGATCATATTGGCATCTGCCGGAGAAAAGTACAGGCCCACTTTCAGACCGTATTCTCTGCAGGCCGCCACATAATCCGCCACCACATCACCCCGGCCGTTTTTCCAGGGGGTTTGGGAGATGTTGTAGGAGGTATATTTGGATGGCCAGTTTGCGAAGCCGTCATGATGCTTGCAGGTCAGAATCGTGTAAGCTGCTCCCGCTTCCTTTGCAGTCCGAACCCACTGTCTGCAGTCCAGATTCGGCGGGTTGAAGCCGTCGGGAGTCATTTCCGCCTCGTTGCCGTCCCAGTCCCTGTGTCCGGGATAAAAGGTGCGGATGCCGAAGTGGAAAAACAGTCCGAATTCCCATTCCATAAATTCCAGTTGCTTTTGGGTTGGTCTTGCTTTCATGTTAGAGCCTCCTTGTTATATAGTATTTTTCCCCGGAAGATTGTTTTTACTGCATATACATTTCTGAATTTGTACTCATTCTGAATTATGGTAACTTTAATCCCTTGAATTCGGGGGAATTAGGTTTTGCGTGTCTAATATCGAACATTTGTTGTCTTTTAAAGTAATAAGTCATGCACCCATCATACCACATCCTTTGGGCTTTCGCATTAATAAATCGCTATAGACGCTTTCAACAGTTCAGGAGGCGTTTTGGCTTGCATTAAGTCAACTTTTTGCAATTATTATGATTTTGGCCGGCTGCCTGCTGTGATAGAATAGAAAAAATGGCAGTTCAGGCCGGTTGCCGGACTGTGACGAAAAATACAGATTTTCAGGCTGTGGAAAGGAAGGCCATATGGTTCAGAAGGATATCTTTCAGGACATAGCGGACAATCGGATTCAGGTGACGGAAAAGCACTGCGAAATTCCGCCGAGAGAGAAAAAGGACCGACTGTTTGAAAAAAGCGACATACCGTTTCCCTATGAGGAGGTGTATTTCAGGCAGGAGGTTTCTTATAAGGAGCGGCTGAAGGATTTTGAGAAGGAGCTTGAGGCACTGCGGGAGAGATACCGTCCGTTCATGGAAAATCACCTTCCCGCGCAGGAGACGGGGACAGAAATCATAGAGCTTGTACAGTTTGATTTTCGGTATCTGGAAAAGGGAGAGGTCTTCACAGACAGGGACAGAGCGGATGCGGTCTGGGAGAAGGTGACGCTGCCCGATTACAGGGGGCCTGCGGGAGAGAATGGCAAGTGGAGGGGATATTACAGAACGGCCTTTCCCGTCAGAGAGCGTCGGCGGCAGGAGAGAGCGGTCCTGCAGTTTCAGAGCGTGGACTATATCGCAAGGGTGTATGTGAACGGATGCTTTGTGGGGAGTCATGAAGGACTGTTTGCTCCTTTTTCTTTTGATGTGTCCGACTATGTACATGTGGGTGCGGACAATGAGCTTGTGGTAGAGTGTCAGAATGACATTCCCATGATGGGAGTGGGAGATCTGCTGGACGGCGACAAGCTGTATGCGGCCACCGGGCCGGGCTGGGATGACCCGGTGGTAGGGTGGCATCACTGCCCGGCAGGCGCGGGAATCACGGGAAAGGTGACGCTGGAGTATCGCCCCTGTGTCTATGTGGAGGATGTGTTCGTCTGTCCGGATATCGATACGCACACAGCGCAGGTGAGAGTGGGAGTCCGCAACTATACGGATACGCTGCAGGAGGGGTATGAGCTGAAGCTGCGGATTCTTCCAAAGAATTTCCACGGGGAGGCACTGGCGGAGTATACTCATCCGGTGCCTTATATCGGCGTGGGGCAGAATGAGTATCGCTTTGTGATTGAACTGAAAAATTACAGACTGTGGGAGCCGGAGACGCCCTGGCTGTACGGCGCGCTGCTGGAGCTTGCGCCGACAGGAACAGGCGAAAATGCTGCCGGAGCCGCACCGGCGGAATTTGGGGAACATTCTGGGGAAACTGTGCCGGCAGGAACAGGAAAAACGGCGGCCGAGTCCGCAGGAGAAAAGAAGGATTGGAAGGCCGGACAGTCAGAAGTCCAGGTTTCCTGCGTAAGCCGTCTGACTGAGACGGTGGGAATCCGCAAGTTTGTCAGCGATGAGAACAGCACGCCCAAAGGGAGGTTTTATCTGAACAATCGTCCTGTGGTGCTGCGGGGAGCTAACGAGATGGGCCACCTGCAGCAGTGTGTGATGCAGAAGGACTGGGATACGCTGGTGGATGATATTCTGATTGCAAAGCTCTGTAATATGAATTATTATCGTGTGACCCAGAGGCCGGTGCAGCGGGAGATTTACGACTATTTTGACATGCTGGGCATGATGCATCAATGCGACCTGCCGCTGTTCAGCTTCATGCGCAGGCCCCAGTTTGCGGAAGGGGTGCGTCAGTGTGTGGAGCTGGAGCATCTGATCCGCAATCATCCCTCCTCGGTGATGGTGACGCTGATCAATGAGCCTATGAGCATCCGGAAGACGGCGGACCCGAAATCTAAAGGCTCTGTGAGAAGTGTGACCAAGGGACACAGGCATTTGATGCGGGATGAACTGGAAGCCTTTTTTGTGGCGGCCAGGCAGGCCATTTATACAGAAAATCCCGGGCGCGTGGTGAAGAATGTGGAGGGGGATTACGAGCCGCCCACGGTGGAAGGAATGCCGGATTTCCACTGCTATACCATGTGGTACTCTCATCATGCCATGCCCATCGGAAAGCTGCTGGCCGGATACCTGCCGGCTATAAAGGCAGGCTGGATGGCAGGGTGCGGAGAGTACGGTGCGGAGGGGCTGGACAATCTCCATGTGATGAAGACCAGGTATCCGGAGGAATGGTTGGAGACGGATGAGAAGGGACACTGGTATCCGGACAAAATTCTGCGTTCCCAGACTTATTCTCTCCAGGGAGACTGGTATCAGGAGCAGGAAACCATGGAGGACTGGGTCAGGGAGAGTCAGATTTTCCAGGCGAAGGCTACGAAGCTGATGACAGATGCGTTCCGCAGGAGGGCGGATATCATCAGCCATACGGCCATTCATCTGTTGATCGACGCCTGGCCGGCCGGCTGGATGAAGACGCTGGTGGACTGCGAGCGTGTGCCGAAGAGGGCTTATTTCGCCTATCGGGACAGCCTGATTCCTGTGAGGATGAATTTCTACTGTCCCAGGACTTCTGTCTATGGCGGGGAGAAGGTGCCGGTGGAGGTGTGGCTGCTGAATGACAGCGGAGAAGACAAGTATCTGGAAGCACAGGCTGTCTCGGGACAGGAGAATTTCCGGCTTGCCGGCCTGGCGGGGGCGGCGTCCTCCACATTCCTGGGCACGGTGGAGGTGACTGTGCCACAGGTGGCGCAGGTGACGAAGGTGAACGTGGCGGGCTGTGTCAGAGAGGTGACGGAAAATCGAGCCGGGCGGGAGATAAGTACCCTGCCGGCGCGAAATGCGGAAGGAGGGCTGACCAGTGCGGACATAACGCAAGCAGAGGTAACATCGGAGGAAGCATCTGTGGCCGCTGCCAGCGAAGGTCAGGCAGAAAAGTCATCCGTGGCTGCCGTTTCGAAATCGGCTGTTGCTTGCCAGGGACGGCCGGAAGGGGTATCCACGGCTATCGTCTCGGAATCCACAGCCTCCGGCGAAGGCCGGTTGTACGGGGAGAAGCTGACACTGACAGTCTATCCTGCCGAGTGGAGAATTTCCTTAGAAGAGCTTGAAGAAAAAGGCCCTCTGACGGATTCTGGTTCCGGTCATGTGATTCTGCCGCCGCTGACGGAGGAGAACAGGGCAGAGCTTGAGAAAATAGCGGAGAAAATTACGGAAGAGGGCGGAACCGTCGTACTTCTGTGGGGAGATGACAGGAGTGTCGGTTTTGAAATGCAAGGAGAATGTATTGGGCTGAAGAAATGCCAGGAAGTATTTTTCGCGGCGACGGATGAGGAATATCGACATTATTGTCTGGATATGTTGTATAATGGTCGAGAGGGTTATATTGACGTGCTGGGCGGTTATTATGTGGATACTGTGCTGGAGGGAAACTGCAGAGTATATACTTATGCCAGAGGCGGTTTCCATGCAAACAGCGGCGCGAAAAAGAAGCTCCCCTTTGTGCTGGAGATTCCGACAGGAAGAGGGAAGCTGCTGGCAGTGAGTCTGGAGACGGCTGGCAGGATGGGCGTAAACGCCAATCTGGACGCTCTGTTGCGGGGCAGGTGAGGAAGAGGTAAGGTGAAAGGCAATAAGCTCCATGCAACGGGCAGCCTGTGCAATAAGTAGCGTTGCCGTGCATGGAAGGGAAGCAATAAAAGCAAGTTTTGAAGATTTTCAGAGTAAAACGGAGGAAAGTATGGAAACAGGAAAAAGAGTAAGAATTATCAGGGAAGCGGTGGAGAACAAAAGGATTGAGACAGGGCTCGCCAAAATCGAGGAGGCGCTGAGAAGCAGAGGATTTGAGATTGACTATGTGACAGAGGAAGCCTGGGATGGCGGGAAGCAGCGGACCGGCATCAGCAGCATCTATGTGGGGACCAGGCAGGAAGGCAGTCTGATTCGGAAGCTGGAAGAGGAAATGCTTTTGTTGTATCACACGGAAGCGCCGGAGGGAGAAGGCTTCTACCTGACATTCCTGTCAGGATTGAATCTGTTTGTGGCAGCGGGCGGCACGGAGACAGGCGCTCTCTACGGGGCCATGGCGCTGGCGGACAGGATTCGCAGGGAAGAGACGGAAGCGGTGGCAGACCACGATCTGGCATTTGCGGATGCGCCGGCATTTCGGCTGAGAGGCCCGGCAGTGGGACTGCAGCTTACGAAGGTAGAGCCGCCCAGGCTGACATACGAATACCCTATTACACCGGCCAGATTCCCATGGTTCTATGATAAGGCGCTGTGGGAGAAGTTCCTGGAGCAGCTGCTGGAGGAACGCTGCAATGTGCTGTATCTCTGGACCGGACAGCCCTTTTCTTCGCTGGTGAAGCTGGAGGACTATCCGGAGGCCCTGGAGGTAACGGAGGAGGAATATGAGAAGAACCGGGAGATGTTCGGATGGCTCACGGAGGAATGTGACCGCAGGGGTATCTGGCTTGTGCTGAAATTTTACAGCATTCATATTCCGCTGCCTCTGGCCCAGAAGCATCATGTGGATTTGCTGCAGACCTCCATCACGGAGCTGAACCGGGATTATACCTATAAATCCATTGTGAAGTTTATTGCTTCTTTCCCCCATATAGGTCTGATGGTATGCCTGGGAGAGGCGCTGCGCGGGCTGCAGAATAAGACGGACTGGTTTATCCAGACGATTATTCCGGCTGTGAAGGAGGGCGTCAGGGAGGCAGGCTTAAAGGAGCTGCCGCCATTGATTCTGCGGGGACATGACTGTGATCCCAATGCCGTCATGGAACAGGCAGTGCCGTTGTATGACCATCTCTATACCATGTGGAAATACAATGGGGAGGGACTGACGACCTACCTGCCCGGCGGGAAATGGCAGGATATTCATGTGCGCCTTGCCTCTCATGGACAAACCCATATTATGAATGTTCATGTGGTGGCTGATCTGGAACCTTTCCGCTATGGGGCCACTGAATTTATCCAGAAATGTATGCAGGCAGGGAGAAGCAGACTGAGCTGCAACGGCCTGCATCTGTATCCGTTGTTCTTCTGGGATTGGCCGTATTCTCCGGACAAAGAGCAGGAGAGACTGTTGCAGATGGAGAGAGACTGGCTGTGGTATCGGGCGTGGTTCCGCTACGCCTGGAATCCGGACAGAGATCCGGAGACGGAGCGGCTTTACTGGAGAGATGTGTTCGCCGAACACTTTGGGGTGGATGCGGACAGTGCCCACAGGATTTACCGGGCGGTGAATGCTTTGGGACAGTGCGCGCCGCGGATCCTGCGCCGGGTGGGAATCACCGAGGGAAACCGTCAGACCATGAGTCTGGGAATGACTATGAGCCAGTTTACAAATGTAAAACGCTATAGACCCAACTATGAACTGTGGCATTCCGTTTCCACGCCGGGAGAGCAGCCTGACGATGAAATCCGCAGAATGCTGGCAGGGGAACCTTATTACGGAGAGACCACGGCGGATATGTGCGCAGAGGTGGTGAATTATGCCCGGACGGCCGCAGAGCTTTTCCGGTCGGTACAGGAAAAAGCAGGGAAGAACAGCAGAGAACTGACCTGTTGGCTGACGGACGCGGAAGCCATGGAAGAGCTTACACAGAGCTATGCGAAGAAGCTGGAAGCGGCACTCTGCATTTTGCATTATAAATATACCATGGACGATAAGCTGCGCGGTGATCTGTCTCTGTTGGAAGCGGCGGTGGCCCCCTGGGAGGAAAGTATGGCACATTACCGCAGACTGGCAGAGCTCACGGACAGGACCTATCTCTATGCCTGCAGTATGCAGACCAGGCAGCGGAAGATTCCGTTTGCGGACGGCTCCGCCTTCGGTCACTGGACCCAGTGTCTGCCGGAATACGAGAAGGAATTTGCCTGCTTTAAGGCTCATCTGGAAGAGATGAAGAAAGGCATTTTCCCTGGAGAAGAGGAGACGCAGGAGGCAGTGGAAGCATTGACAGGAGTATCCTTTGAACTGACTGGAACAGGCTGTGAGACGTATACGGTGCGGAAAGGAGAGAGCATCTTTACGGATATGGCGGCGCCCATTACCATGTTGGCACCGGAGCTGAACGGACTGACAGGGATTCGGTTCGGTCTTGGCAGCGCCATGGCCGAGGGAGCGAGGATCTGTCTGAAGGTTTCACAGGATGTGAAGGTTCTCATTGCCTATATGAACGCAGGCGGCGTGGAGTGGCTCAAGCTCCCCGATCTGGAGACCAACACCCATGCGGATGACAGAGGGGGCCTGAGCGTGGTGTATGCCAATGCACTGCAGGCGGAGAACTGCCCCAACTGTAATATTCACGCTTACCTTTATGAAAAAGGGAACCATGAAATCTACATGGGCACCGGCGGCTTTACCATTGTGGGGATTGTACCTGCAGATGCGAAGCTGCAGGCCAGAAATGCCGGACTTTCCGGGGAGACACCGGAGAAGCTGGACTGGCTGTATGAGTAAATGTTTTACTCAATCTGCCGCATTTTCAGATTCTTGCGGTAGGTATTGGGGGACTGATTGAAATATTTCTTGAACTGCCTGTTGAAATAGGTCTGGCTGGAGAATCCCGCCATTTCGGAGATATCCTTCAGCCGGACGGAATTGTCCTCCATAAGTTTTGCCGCATATTTTAGCCGCTCCTCGTTCAGATAGTCGTTGAAATAGTATCCTGTCTGCTGGCGGAAGATAGAACCCAGATAGGAGGGATGCATATCCAGCTGGGCCGCCAGGGTTTTCAGGGAGATATCCTTGTTGGAAAAGTCATGGATGATTTCGATGATGCGGTTTACATACTGATGTGTAATTCCGGTCTCTGCACTTTCCAGCATTTCCTGGACAGTGATTACCAGCTCCTTCAGATAAGAGAGAATGCCTTCCGGATTTTCTCTATCACAGATGACTCCGCTTACAAGGGAGGCAATCAGCTCTTCGTCAGAGTCGGCAGGCAGCAGGCAGATGCATCGATTCACCACAGCCAGCTCCAGGGAAATGCGCCTTTCAGGGGAGACGTGGCTCAGGATATGCTCAATGTCAGACAGATAAGTATCTGCTGTAATACCGGATAAATCCTGTTCAATCAGAAGCTGGTCCCTCATGGGGAAGACAAAATTGCGGCACACGATGAAATCTACAGGCGTATAACACAGCCAGACATAGTTTCTGACTTCATGGTAGCTGACACTCACATCTGCATAATTATCCACAGTACTTCCCACAGACACGAAGAAAGGAAAACCCATCATGGGACGAAGGCGGTTGATTTCGTTCTGGAAACGAAAAATATTAAAACGCCCGGAGGAACTGCTGAGTATGCAGACAAAGCGGGAGGGAGTCTCGAAATAAAAATGAGCACTGTAATTTCCTGCAAACAGGGAAAGCAGAGCATCAAAAAGCTCCGGCATCCGTCCTGCCGCGGAGCCGGTGACGGCAAAAAGGATGACAGTATAGTTGTTCAGCTGCAGATTGACTCCAAGCATGGAGGCCCTGGTGAGGAATTCTTCCTCACTTAAGTTTCCTTTGCACCAGCTCTCTACAAAGTTGCTGTGAAAAGTCAGCGTGGCGGGACCGAAGTTCTCCGGTATTTTGTTGCGATTATCCAGATGGCTGACAATGGTACGCAAAGATTCTGACAATTCTTCCGGGTCCAGAGGCTTCAGAAGATAATTTTCCGCGCCCTCCTCCATGGCAGAACGTACATAAGCGAAGGTGTCATAAGCAGAAAGCACCAGAATGGAGATGGAAGGATTCATCCGCTTAACTTCTTTGATTAAATCCACACCCGACATCTGCGGCATGGAGATGTCTATCAGCAGAAGATGAGCGGGGTGGCTTTTTATGTAGGAGAGCGCCTCGGGGAGGCAAGTTGTGGCCAGAGCAATTTCCATATTGAAACCAAACCAGTCAATTGCTCTCTGTAAATCATCCAGTACAAATTCTTCATCATCCACACAGATTACCTGATACATATGCTTCCCCGGTTCCTTTCTTATCGCTTCTCCGCAGTGGCTCAGGCGGATGAATGAACTGCCGCAACAGTCTGGACAACCTCCTTTTTCCATCATAGCCAACGGGAAACGGAAAGTCAAGACAGGAAATTAAGGTTGAATTAGTGAAAAAAGTGGGATGTTTTCAATAGTTTCTCGCAAAGAAGGGGTGTATAATAGAAAAGAAGTGAGGCAGCCGGATGTATAAAAGTCTGACAGGACAAAAGGAGCAGAATATGACAAACCAATGGAACATGCTTCAAGAGGAACTTGAAAAAAGAGGAGTACCGGAAATCGGCCTTCCAGCGGAACCGGAAGCCAGAAAAAAGAGGCTGGAAGAAATCAGAAATCTGCTGTGCAGGGAGCTGTACGGCTATGCCCCCACATTCCCGCTGAAGGTGGAGGGCGTGGAGACGAAGCGGGACGATAACGGCTATGGTGGCAAGGCTGTTATCCTGCAATTGGAGATACGAGTGACTTCTCCTTTTGCCGTTACGGCATTTCCGGCCTGTGTGGCTCTGCCGAAAGGGAAGACAAAACCGCCGTTGTTTCTACAGTATACATTTACCAATGCGGCGGGGGACGGTATGGGGGAGGAGATTATTGACAGGGGTTACGGACTGGCTTCTCTTTACTATGAAGCCGTGACGCCGGATAAGGATGATGACTTTCAGAATGGGGCAGGGGCGTTTTGCAGACGAAATCCTTATGATTCCTGGGGAAAGATTGCCATATGGGCCTGGGCCGGCTCTCGTCTTTTGGATGTGTGCCTGGAGAAGGAATTGACGGATCCCGGGCGAATCGCGGTGGTGGGGCATTCCAGACTGGGGAAGACTGCACTGCTGGCGGGGGCAATGGATGAGCGTTTCCGCATGGTTGTCAGTAACGATTCCGGCTGCGGTGGCATTGCCCTGTATCGGGGGAAAAAGGGAGAGCAGCTGGCGGACCTGAGAAAAAATGCGGGATACTGGTTCTGCGGGAATATGGCAAAGCTGGTGGGAAAGGAGGCACAGATGCCTTTTGACGCCCATTATCTGGCGGCACTGACGGCACCTCGCTGCCTTTATGTGGCAAGCGCATCCGAGGATGCCTGGGCAGATCCCCGGTCGGAATTTCTGGCCTGTGTGGCGGGTTCGAAGGCCTATGAGGCTTTTGGGCTGCAGGGGCTGGTGTGTCCGGACAGATACCCGGAGCCGGGGGAAGCATTCCAGGAGGGACATATCGGATATCATCTCAGGAAGGGAACCCACTACCTGGCCAGAGAGGACTGGCACCGCTTTATGGAGTATCGGGAGAAGCACAATATCTGAGAACACAGGTACGATATGATTGCTGTTATGCGGTATATAAGCCTTTCGGGAATAGGATATGTTTGAAATAGTACCCTTTTTTGCAATTTATTCAATTTACCGGCGGAGGAGACACGGATATAATGAAATCATAGAAACTGTGGCCGGATGGCCGAAACGACTGTCTGATGTGGACAGCGAAAATTCCGTATTCAAGATGGAGGAAACAAAAATGGTTGAATCAGCAATGAAGAAAAAGTACAATATCCGTCCCCTGGTGGGATTTCTGCAGCATTCCGCTTTCTGGGAGGGACCCTGCCGTGCCGGTAAGTTCGAGAATCTGCAGCCGGAGGCAGAGAAAGAATGGGCGGCCAGTTATATGAAAGACATCGCCGAGAAGGTGAAGGAGATTATTCCACAGGTAAATGTGCTGGAGCCCATTCCGGTACCCTACATAGAGAATCTGACCGTACCTCAGGAAACCTGGGATAAAATTGAAGAAGGACTGGACCAGGTGGATGCGTTTGTGGTATTCTGTTATCGGATTCCGAAGCTGGAGAAGTACCGCAAGACCACCATTGTATTCTCCAACGGTAACGAGGGTGCGGACCTGTGCGCGTACAACAGATGCATCGGCGTGGAAGCCTACAATGCCATCGATATGGAAGATCTGAATGACATTCTTCACAGCCTGTGGGTGAGAAAGTGCATCGCAAATACGAAGGCGCTGATTTTGACTTCCGGCCAGGTGCCTACCTATGGCATTCAGTCCAATATCAGAGATGTGGAGTATCTGAGAAAGCAGTACGGCTTCGAGGTGTTGAAGCTTCCGTTCAAGGATATCTTCCCGTATATGGACAAGGTAGATGAGGCGGAGGCAAAGGAAATTGCGGAGAAGCTGCTGGCGAATTCGAAGGACACTAAAGTGAATCCGGAATGGCTTGTAAACGATGCCAAGTATTATCTGGCGGCCAAAG